>JARYLT010000053.1 GCA_029907515.1 Spirochaetota bacterium
CAGCCAGTCTTAATAACAATGCTTCCTGGCCAAACGCTGCCATAAACTGTACCCCATAGGGTAATCCATCCGGCCCCCAGTGCAGGGGTACTGACATAGCAGGAATACCGGTTAGATTTGCAAGTTGTGTGAATGGCACCTGTGAAAGGCTTTGGACTGCAAGCTGATCGACGATGCCGCTTGCTTTGAGCAATCCTCCAAGTCCAAGGATATTCATAATTTTTGAACCAAATAATTCAATGGGTTTTGGAGCAAGTGATCCAATGCGTGCAGGAGGCTGAGCCGTGGTCGGTGTAAGGTATATATCATACTTTGTAAAGAATTGCCCCATTGCTCGCGCTGCTTTATTCCATTCGCGAAGTGCCATAACAAAATCGCCAGCGGTGTATGTCCTGCCTAAAAGGCCTAATGTCCAGGTGGTTACTTCTACATCACTGCGTTTTGGTTTTCGTCCTAATTTAATGCCAATGGTCCTGATATCAGCAGCAACCTCACCAAAGTATAGCATAAGGTAGCTTTTTGCCAGTGCCAGGCCATCAATATTGGGTTTATTAATTTCAACGTGATGACCTAATTTTTCGCACAATTTTGCTGCTTCCAGGGCAGCATTTTTGCATTCAGGATGAACTGATGTACCAATTGGTGAATCAGTTGATATGGCTATTGTAAGTTTACCGGGGGCTTTCTGTATTTCTTTGCTGTATGGCATTTTTGGTGGTTCAATGATATACGGAGCACCGGGGTCAGAGCCCTGCAAAATATCAAGCATGGCAGCACTGTCACGCACTGAGCGTGTTAAAACATGCTCCACAGCAGCCCCCTGCCAGATTTCCCCATATTCCGGACCTGCAGGTACACGCCCCCGTGAAGGTTTGAGCCCAAACAGACCGCAGTAGGCAGAGGGTATCCTGATTGATCCGCCACCATCACCACCGCCTGCAAAGGGTACCATCCCGCTTGCAACGGCAGCAGCAGAACCACCGCTTGAACCACCTGGTGTCAGAGCCGTATTCCAGGGGTTTCGCGTTGGGCCAAAAATTTCAGGTTCAGTATATGCAACCAGTCCAAATTCCGGAGTATTGGTTTTACCTAAAATGGCAAGGCCAGCATTTTTATAACGTTTGGCAACCTCACTGTCAAAATCGGGTATGTAGTTTTTGTATGCTCTGCAACCGCTTGCCATTGGGACCCCTTTATAAGCTGTTAGTAAATCCTTAATAAGAAAAGGTATGCCATAAAAATAGCCTTTAGGGAGTTCTTTTATTATTCTATCAATATTATCATACATTGGGGTGATGACAGCATTAAGGGTAGGATTGTATTTTTCTATCCGTTCAATGGCTGCTATAATAACTTCTTTAATTGATACTTTCTTTTTTTTGATGAGTTCAGCTAATCCTGTGGCATCGTAGTTATCATATTCTTTGAATGGCATAATGGCCTCCTGTTGAAATAATACTATACTAATTTAAATTCCAATATATTTACAATTTACACAAAGTAAATTGGATGAATGACCAATATGCAAATAAAAAAAATGAAGTACAACTCATTCAGGTGAAATTGTAAACAATATATATGAGATTGTCAATAAGTAAATGTAAATATCTGTTTATAGTAGTTTTTTTAAAAACCTTATATTGACATTAAAAAATAATTGTGGTATATTGTAACAATTAATATAGTATATTTGTGAGATAGTTATGGTAACCGGTACACAGCATACATTAGTTTTTTATGGTAATAAAACATTGCGGTCAGTTGCACAGGAGATAACCCAGGTTACTCAGGAAATACGCAATTTAACCGATGAGATGTTTGAAATCATGCATAAGGAGCAGGGTATAGGCCTGGCAGCTCCACAGATTGATGTTCCCCTACAGCTTTTAGTTATAGATATACGGTCAAATAAAGGCCCTATGATGGCACTTATAAATCCAAAGATAACCGCATTTTCTGATGAAACGGATGGTTATGAGGAAGGATGCCTGTCACTTCCTGGTATTACAGCGGATATTATACGCCCTGTTTCAATTCAGGTTGAAGGCATAGCTATCAATGAAAAACCAGTAAAATTTGAAGCATCAGGACTCTTGGCGCGGGTATTACAGCATGAAATAGACCATTTACATGGCAAACTGTTTATAGATTACTTAGAGGATTACAAACGAAAAGAGCTCAATGCACAGTTGAAAAAGATAAAGAAACTAAATAGGGCATAATGAAAATAGGCTTTTTTGGAACTCCTGAAATTGCTTCTTACTGTTTAGAACATCTTATAAAACATTATGAGATAGCTTTTGTTGTTACATCTCCTGATAAACCAAAAGGTCGAGGCAAACATCTGTTGCCTCCACCTGTAAAAGAAAAAGCCCTTGAATATGGAATTGTGTGTTTTCAGCCAACAACGTTAAAGGATGAACAGCTTGCAGAAACGTTGAGACAATTCAATTGTGATATCTTTGTCGTTGTAGCCTATGGCAAACTTATTCCTCGTTCAATCTTTTCAATCCCACCACTGCAAACTATTAATCTGCATCCATCACTTTTGCCAAAGTATCGTGGTGCTGCACCTGTCGAATGGGCTCTGTATAACGGTGAACAGCAGACCGGGGTTACCGTGCAACGTATTAATGAAGAGCTTGATGCAGGTGATATTGTTCTTCAATCAACGGTAACTATCGCCCCCAATGAAACCGCACAGGATGTATATGAAAAAATACTGCCCCTTGGTGCTGATATGCTGGTAAGAGCTATTGCAGGTTTGCATGATGCCACTATTACACCAGTGCCACAGGATCATTCGCAGGCAACCTATTGTGGAAAAATTACCAGTGAAACTGCGCGAATAAACTGGAATATGCCATCGATACACATTCATAATATGGTGAGGGCATTTAATCCAAAACCAGTAGCATGGACAACATTCAGGGGTAAAATTATAAAAATATGGAAAACCCTGGTTAGCGATAGCTCCTGTAATAATTCCACTACTCGCCCGGGTACGGTGGTGGTACAGGCAAAGCGTCTATTTGTGTGCACTTTGGATGGTACTATTGAAGTGATGTCATTACAACCCGAGACCAAAAAGCCAATGGATGCTAGCGCTTTTATTAATGGCTACCGATTACAGCACGGTGATGCCTTTGAGTAAACGGTATGGGTGATAGATCAAAAAAATTTAAACCAAAAGAACTTCATTTTGTGGATTCTGGATTTTCGGATCTGGAAACACATGTAAAGCGTGAAAAACAGAAAGCCCGGGAACTCAGGCACTCATCGTGGTGGAAAAAAAGAATAGCACCTGGTATATGCCACTATTGTGGCAGGAAATTTAAACCATCAGAACTGACGATGGATCACGTAATACCACTTTCACGAGGTGGATATTCAGAAAAAATAAATATTGTCCCCTGTTGCAAGGAATGCAATATAAAGAAAAAGTCATTGTTGCCTGTTGAATGGGAAGAATATATACAGAATTTAAAAAAGATGGTATGAAGTAAAATTGTTATTTTAACTATTTTTTGTATGTTGCCAGCACATAACCAAAAAAAATTGGTTTTAAGTAAAATTGTTATTGCTCTTTTTATGATAGTACTCTACATTAATGCAAAAATTAATTAAATAATAAAAAATACCTTTTGTGTTAAAAAAAGATTATGGAAAATAATGGTACTGAAAAGATCAGAAAGGGTGAGATTTTAATTTTACAGGGTGAAGAACCACGGTTTATTTATTATTTACAGAGCGGATCAGTTGAAATATTATCGGCACCTTCAGAATATGAAGGGCTTGATAGCAAGATTATTGTTGAGAAAAGCAAACGTGTTGGAATAATTAATGAAAAAAGTGTTATAGCTGGCTTAAGCCTTTTATTTACTGAACCATATAAAAAGACTATACGTGCCATAGAGGATTGTGTAGTCAAAAAATATCCGTTACGGGAAGGGGGTTTCCGCCAGATAGTTGTTGATGACCCTTCTTTTGCTGCGTTATTGCTTACTCATGTGTTAAAAAGGTTAGAATTATCATTAAATGATGTTAAGAAATATACATTGCTATATCAGAATCTTTGCAGAGTGAATGACAATTTTTCTCTTGTTGCTGGTGAAGTGTCTGATAATTTACCTGATAGCCTTTCTCAAAGAGCTGGTGATTTATATAGAATTTATACCCAGAGTGGTGGTGATTTCCCTTCACGCATAGATGCAAAGTTTATTGTGCAGGATAATTCCAATCTTTTGAAAAAGAAGTATTCCTTTCCGGGATTACCGGTTGAAAGCCTTGTTGATATAAAGCAATGTAATTTTTTAAAGAAAATAGTAGGCCTTGATAATCAATTACTTATCCCAATGTTTAGAAGCGACCCTAATATTCCAATCTATATATTCAACTGTGCATCAGAAAACCTTGTTAAACTTTTAGATCGTATTGAATCAGTGCATACCGAAATAGACTCCGAACTTGAATATCTTTTTGGCACCAATGGTTTTATTCAGTATTTAATTGATAAACAAAAGATAAAAACATGGGTTGCATCTGGCAGAGTAAGTGATGAATTCCTGAAAGGGTTTGTGTCAATTGCCAACAAAATCCATGAATTTTACCGGGAAATATCAGGCGAATTGCTTTCGGAAAAATATGATAGTTTCAAAAAGCTCAGTAATTTTGTACAGGCTATTAAAGAACAGCCAAAAACCGCAGAAGAAGCACCAAGGCCTTCACGAATCCCTCAGAATTTGAGCCAGCTTTATAAAAATTCTATATATCAAATTTTTGAGTTTGGTTTGATAGAAAAAGAGAACCAGAAAAATCTTTTGAAGTTATTATCAGAATTTAAAAAAATGAAGGACCCCCTTTCATCAGAAATTGATGCGCGTAAGATACGAAGGCAGATAGCACGGTTTTATTATGATATTTATGCAAAGGTTTTTGTACGCAGTCAATCAGAATCTGCTGTGCCTCAACCGGTTAAGCTAATGCTCCGGTTTGGTTTTTTTGATGAAACCATGATTGAGCAGGAGCAGTTATCGGAGTTACATGAAATCTCAATGCGGAGGACAGAGCAAACAGGTATTCCAATATTATATGAAGATGAATTTTTAACAAAAATATTCAATGGTGAAGAAAATCCCAGTATTAATGAAATGGGTTTATCCTATGAAGCTCATCTGCGGGAAGAACAAAAACACATCAAAGGCAGTAATGCAAAAGATGAATCAGATAATGTGCAGAAAGTCATTTATGAAATAAATCACCGTATTGCAACTGCTTCTTCGGTTTGTTCTGGTTCTACAGCAACATCATTCCCAATATTGACATCGATGAATATGCGTGGCAGCATATCACATTACTTTGTATCTAAAAAGAAACTGGAATCTATTGTTAATGCATTGAGGGATGTTGATTATTCTGTTTTTTATCGTGAAACGGCAGTAATGATTGGAAACACCAAGGAGCTTATAAAAGAAGAAGTTGTTCCGTATTTTATATTATTGCCATCTTTCGGCACAAAAACAATGCTATGGCAGGAACTGGATGGGACAAACAGAAGAACACGGGGCAGGATAGTGGTTCCTATATTGTTTATGGGGGACATGATGCCCACAATGGCACATACGTTTGCCACATTCCGGTGGGAGCTTAACCGTACCATTATGGGAGGAATGTGGGCTGACCCAATAGAAGGTGGGTTGACCGGGGCTTACTTTGATTATATCAATACATTTAAAAAGAACCCCAAGCTATCACTTGAAGCCAAACAGAAGGTTGTTGAACGTTTCAAGAGTATACGTAATAACCGCGACAGATTTGCAGATGACTATATACAGTGGGTTCTCTATGAAAAAGATGGCATTATGAAGTTAAATAATGTTGTAAGAGATATGTTTTATCGTCACATACCATTCAAAAAAGAATTGAGAGACAGGCTGGAAAATATGCCTGCATATACAGAAATAGCCAACAGATTCAGGAATGTTTTTAATCGTGAAGTGGGAAATTATGAACGAAAATTTAAAAAATACCAGCGTGATGATGGAACATTGCCTGAGGCTTTGCAAAAGTTCATGGAGTTTCTGTATAAATAATAGTTATGAACTCACTTCGCATTACAGGGATAATCAGGCATTATACACGGAGAGCACGTGACCAGATTTACAATGCAGGGTTGGCAATATTTAAAGCAGCAGGCGTTGAACAGTATCTGGATGATATTGGTGCCTGTGTTGATGAACTGATTAAAAATGCAGTAAAAGCAAACTATAAGCATCTTCTAATTGTAGAAGCCCTCCAACGGCAATTCCAGTTGCAGTACAAAGATAAGACGGGCAAACAGGTACAGGAATATATCAAAGATATTCTTAAAGACAAAATACACTTTGATACGCTGGCTTCAATTGTATTAAAAAAAGAAAATATTGCACAAAAGGTTAGAGAAGTTTTAAATCAGGAGGGATTATTTTTACTTATCAAGAATAAAGCCTTTAGTGAAAATCGTTCGCTTACCAGTGATGATTTGCAATCAATTGAAAAATTAAAACTGTTTGTAGAATTGCAACAAAAGCTGAAACAATATGATATCAGAATAATTTTAAAGATTGAATTGCGTGATAATTATATTTATATAGAAATTACAAACACAGCCCCCATCCTTTCCCATGATTTGCAAAGGATTTATGCAAAGCGCGAAGAATACCGCCGATATAAGGATGAAGGAAGAGAATATGAGTTTTTTATAAATAATATTGATACAAGTGATTCTGGTTTTGGTCTGGGGTATGCCAAGATTGATAGCTATTTGTACAATTTAGGCATTGACCCTGAGAAAGCGGTAACAGTCATTTCAATTAATAACACAACAGCAATGCTTTCAATACCCGTAGAAGCATTAAAAAAACTATAACACTGTGGCTTATAATGAGGGAGTATATGCAAAGATTGTCAATCTTAGTTGTTTTATCATTGTTCATTGTTAGCGCCTGTGCCACTGCTAATGAAAAAAATGTACAACAAACAGTGGGCGATAGCTCAACGCAACAGTCAGCAGTTAGTAATGATTATGCCGTACCGGAATTTCAGTATACCACACAGGAAGGTATAAAATTAAATGCAATGTATAACACCAAACTCAATGATCTGGGTTTGGAGATAAAAAAGATTGAGCCATTAGCCCCCAGAATCAGGACATTTGGTTTTTACTATGATAATAAAACAAAAGAAAAAAATAAATTATATTTAGGATTTGATTGTGATGTGGGTGGTACCATTACTGGTGCCGATTCATATCCACTGCGTGCATGGAATATTATCTTTAAAAACTTAAATCCAGTATTGATAAAATCAAAAATTCTGCATCAGATATTACAGGACGAGAATATTCAGGGACTTGTTATAAGCTTTTACTGGTTTTTTGAAGGTTCTGAGGGGATTATACTATGGATAGAAAAAAAGGACATTGAACAATATATGCAAAACAAAATAATATATCCCGAGCTTATTGCGCGTAGCACCACCACCAGACTGGATGGTAAAATTATTAACCTGATATTATTTCAGAAAGCACCTTGATAAGCTTTTTAATTTCCATCATTGTCCCCACGCTAATACGAATATACTCTGACTGGATGGGGCCTGCAAAGTAGCGCACCAGTATCTTTTGTTCTTTTAGCTTTTCGTACAGAGTACGGGCATCGATATCAGGATGTTTTGTAAACACAAAATTAGCTCTGGAAGGAACATTTATAAAGCCCAATGCTTCCAGTGACTCTTCCAGATATTCTTTATTGTTACGCACCATCGAAATATTATATTTAAAACCTTTATCATCAAGCAGCGCAGCATATGCTCCTGCCTGCGCAATTCTGTCAACGTTATATGAGTCTTTTAGTTTAATAAAGCCGTGGATTATTTCTTTATGAGCTATCGCCAGGCCTACCCGTAAACCTGCCAGGGAATATGATTTTGAAAATGAACGGGTTATCACAATATTATCAAATTCTTTGACTAGTGGCAGAGCTGTTTCATTGTAAAAGTCAACATACGCCTCATCAACAACAAGCAACCCTTTGAATTTGCTGCAAAACTTTTTTATCTGGTCAATGGGAACCCCTTTGCCGGTAGGGTTATTGGGATTGGCTATAATAACCAGATTATATTTCTTTTTTAAGAATTCATCAAATGGTATATCAAAGTTATCTTCAAGGGTAATTTTATCATACGCAATTCCGTTTGCTTCGGCCATGGTATAATAGAGTGCATACGAAGGATAGGGGAACGCCGCAATGCCATCAGGTTCAATAAATCCTCTGAACAACAATGTAAATATTTCGTCAGAACCGTTGGCAACAAAAACATTATCAGCTGCTATTGAATTCTTTTTTGCAAACAGTTCCCGTACCATCTGTGCATTGGGATTGGGATAGCGGCGCAGATCCCCATTGCATGCTTTCTGCAATGCATCCAGTACAGCCGGTGATGGCGGAAACGGATTTTCATTAGTGTTGAGTTTAATGAATTCATTCAGATTATCGGGCTGCTCACCGGGGATGTATTCGGTCATCTTCTGCAGACGTTTGTTCCAGTACTTCATTGGTTACTCCTTTTTTGTGCAATGCCAATCAAGTCTTTTACAGTATCAATTGAATGCATTTTCATGTAATTTTCAAGCTGTTGCAAAATAACAGCGGATATATCAGGATGAATAAGGTTTCCAGTACCTATCTGTATTGCCTGCGCACCAGCCATTAAAAATTCCAGTACATCTTCAAAACTAAAGATGCCGCCAATGCCAATAACCGGTATATCAACGTTCTGGACAATCTGATATACCATGCGTAATGCTATTGGTTTAATTGCAGGGCCACTTAAACCGGCAAATGTATTTGCAAAGTATGGCTTTCCTGTTGCTATATCAATCTTCATTCCTACAAATGTATTTACTGCTGATACTGCATCAGCGCCAATTTCTTTAGCGGCTTTAGCAAATTGTGTAATATCAGTAACATTTGGTGAAAGCTTAACAATTAAAACACCACGGGTTACACTGCGAACTTTTTCCAGTAATCTTGAAAATATGGCAACGTCCTGTCCAAAGGCAATGCCCCCTTCTTTTACATTAGGGCATGACACATTGAGTTCAATAGCTGCTATGCCATTGGTGTGTGAAAGTGTTTTTGCCAGTTCAACATTTTCTTCAATTGAGTGCCCTGCAATGTTAGGTATTACAGTAGCATTGGCTTTTTGTAAATACGGCAGCTTGTGCGATAAGAATGCTTCAAGTCCAACATTTTCAAGACCTATGGAATTAAGCATCCCTGAAGGTGTTTCAGCTATACGTGGACCAGGATTACCTGCACGCGGTTTTAAGGATAACCCTTTTGTGAAGATTGCACCTAAACTACCAATGTCAACAAATTGCGAAAGTTCTTCGCCATAACCTGCAGTGCCTGATGCAACGGTTATGGGGTTTTTTAGTTGTAAATTACCAATTGTTACAGAAAGATTCACGATTGTTCCAGCAGCATAGTTATAATTTGCAATTGTGAAGTATAATTATACCACAAATGAGTCAAGAAAATAAATTATTGAAACAAAATTTTGTTGCCAAAACCTGTAATTAAAAAATATTTCCACCATGATATACATTGCATTTGATATCGATGGAACATTATATGATTGCTCACCTGTTGTGGGGATGGCATTTGAACAGGGTATTGATGCATTTTTAGTGCAACATCCCGAGCTTAATCTGCGCAAACCATCCACTGATGAAATCATGAAGCTTGTTGGTATTCCTGTTGATGAGATATTTGCTTCACTCTTCCCAGCTCTTTCACACAAACTATCGCACACGCTTAATGATTATTGTACCGTAAAACTTGCTGAGCTTGTTCTGCAGCAAAAGGGAACGCTACTACCTGGTGTTGTTGAAACAGTAAAAGTGCTGTACAATAGAGGATATGGGTTAGTAACAGCATCAAATGGAAGAAAAGAATATGTTGAAGCTGTGCTTGATGCTTATAAACTCAGGCAATACTTTTTTACAATAACAGCACTGGAAGACAAACATTTGCACGATAAAACACAATTACTGGCATATTATAAGGAATCGTTGCCTCACTGTGACATTGTAATTATGGCTGGTGACAGAGCAAATGATATGGTGGCAGCGCACAAAAACAATGTGCCGTTTATTGCCTGCGCGTTTGGCCATAATGATGAAGAGATAGCTCAATGCCGTTGGATTGCGCACTCCTTTTATGAAATTCCGGATATTGTCGATAGTATAATTAAAGAAATGAAGCCTGTTGACTGAAAAATTCCTAAAGGACGAAAAGCCTTAACCTGAAAAAAATACTATTGACTATAACATTATTTAAAAATACAGTGCTACTAATATTTTTGCGGTTGTAGAGGTTGTGTATGTACGATATTATTGCATCGCTAAACATTTTTATGTTGCCACCATTGATAACCTTGCTCACCAGCATTGTTATTGCCGGCATAGCAATATTGAAAGGTAAACTGAAAAAAGAAAATATATTGTTTGCACTCTTTTGTTTATGGTATGCGCTGCTTACTCCCAATTTTTTAGGCCATTTTATAATTAAAGATGTCAACACTATATTAAAAATGGAAAGGTCCATCCATACCCTTTATGTTTTTATACCTTTTATAGGTATGTTATTTTATCACACTGCATTGAACATAAAACGAACATATCTTGAGATAATAACATTTATTGTAAGTGCAATTTTTGCATTCTTAGTCCATACACCATATTACATCACAGATCTTTTAACATACCCATGGGGGCATATTGCTAAAGGTGGTATAGTGTTTCAGATTTTTGGTGTATATGCATTTTCTGTTCTTATTTATGGGATTGTTATCAGTATCTTAAAATTAAAACAGGAAAAAAATGAGTTAGTTCGTTTAAAAATAAAATACATCATACTGGCATTGAATTTAATTGGCATTTTTACGGCATGTAATGTTCCTGCCATGCTTGGGTATAATTTTTATCCGCTGAGCAATTTAATGTTTATCCCACTTATTTTTCTGGGGTATGGTATTCTGCGTTATCGCTTAATGGACATACAGAGTGTGTTGCATGTAACATTTATATGGTTATGCATTTCATCAGTGATTGTTGTACCCAATGTGATTATTTTCAATATATTGTATCCTTTTTTTAAATCTATTGATAAATCATTGCTGTTTTTTTTATTAACTATCTGGTTTGCAGTTAACTATCTGTATTTTATAAAAGTTCAGCCACTCATAGACCAGGTTTTTAACCGAAGAAAATATAATCTGAAAAAAGTTGAATCACAGTTTATTAATGATATTGCATTGTTAAAAGATTTACATCTGTTGTTAAATGAACTATCGTATATATTAAAACGCACGTTGCTCATTAAAAATGTGGAAATTTTTATTAAAGCTGAAGATAAGGAAAATGAATTATATAACCTCAATGGCGATGTTATAGTAATAGATGAACAGGTGCAGGATTATCTATTAAAAAATCCATGGGTAATTGAGAAAAAACTGATTGAAAATAAGCCACAGTATGAACATGTAAAGAATATTTTATTGCCCTGGTTTGAGAAATTATCTGCAGAATATATTATCCCCCTGGAACATAATGAGTTTATTGGTATTATTGCTTTATCTGAACGCGCTAATTTAAAAGCATTATCCAATGACGAGATTGAATTCCTGCAAAATGTTAAATCTGCTTCATCAATTGCAATCGCCAATTCTCTTATGTATCATAGCCTGAGCAACTTAAAGAATAATCTGGAAGCTCTGGTAATGCAAAGAACTGAGCAGCTACAGAAAAAAAATGAACAGATGGAATTTGAACTTAAATTAGCAAACACAGTTCAAAAAACGCTATTGCCCTCTATTCTTCCAGCAAATAATCAGTTGTATGCTTCAGTATATTTCAGGCCGTATATGGAAGTTAGCGGGGATTTTTTCTTGCTGGATCAGCTTGATGATACACATTATTTGATAGGTATTGTTGATGTTTCAGGGCATGGGATTCCATCAGCGTTACTTACATCAATGATCAAAACTGAAATTGAAAATTTATCACGATTATACAGATCAACTTCAGCAATCTGTACTCAGTTAAACAAAAAGCTTACCCCGATATTGCAGGAAAGTGGCTTTTACTTTACACTGTTTTTAGGTATTATTGATTTTGTCAATATGGAATTGTTATATACCAACTGTGGGCATACTGATATTTATATTATCACATTAAACGATACAGTATATCCATTAACAACCGATTCACTTTTTATTGGCGCTGATGAACATATTAATTACCCTGAATGCCTTTTTGAGCTAAATACCAAAGACCGTATTATATTATATTCTGATGGCATAACTGAAGCCAGGGCAAAGAGCGGGCATTTATATGGTAATGAACGTTTTACGAATATTCTTGTTGCATCGCGGGAATTTGCTCCTCAGGATCAAATAGATATAATCATTAAAGATCTTGAAAATTTCATTCAATCGGAAGATGGTGTCATTCGTGATGATGTGACCCTTTGTGTTATTGAGATAGGTGAGCCTGTAGCTGTTGAAAATTATCTTAAAAAAGCCATTACTCTGTATAAAAAGAAAAATTATAATGAAGCCCTGTCAATCTTAAATTCAATATCAACAGTTCCTCTTTCGGCATCGTATAATTATCTTAAGGCTAAATTGTTAATGAAGAATAAACATTATGAAGAAGCTAAAAAGGCAATACTCCAAGCATTAAAGGAAAAACCTGACCATAAAGAATTTAATTATCTATTTGGACAGATATGTTTTGCCCTGAAAGATTACCAGACAGCACTGGATACATTTGCTGATTTATCAATGATGCAGCCATATAAAAAGAGTAATGAGTTTGTGGAAATAATTAAAAAAAAGATATAATTTAAAAAGGCGGGATTTGCACCCGCCTTTTTTTATTTAAACAATTAAATTTTCACCAACCAATTTAGTAAATGATTCAATGGTAACACCCATGCCATAGCCTGCACTTATTGTTGATAGTTGCAGGTGGCAGTTTTCACAGGCAGTGACCACCATTTTAGCTCCAGTTCTTTCAATCTGTTCTTTCTTTGGTTTGCCACTCTTAATTCTAAATTCTTCATTGTCCAGGGCAACCAGTCCGCCGCCACCACCACAGCACCAGTTATATTCTCTAGTTGGATTCATCTCACGATAATCTTTTGCCAGCATATTCAATACTTCACGTGGCTGGTCATAGACACCGCCATTTCGCCCAAGCTGGCAAGGATCATGCCAGGTAACTGGTTCGGTAATAGCACCTTCTTTGATCTTGATTCTACCTTCTTTTATATAACGGTGAATCACTTCTACAATGCTTGATACTTTAAAGGGCAGAGGTCCCATTAAGAATTTAGGTATTCTGTATGCGGTCCCGCACTCAACAATAACTATCTCCTTAACCCCTAATTCCTTAGCTTCATTAATAACCCTGTTAGCAATAAAATTTGCTTTTTCACTGTCGCCTGCAAAGAAACCAAAGTTAACGGCCTCAAAATAGCTGAGTGTCCAGTCTTCTTTTGCTGCATTAAAAATTGCGGCAGGATACACAATAGAGTGTGCACCTGAGAGGCCAACAAAAAGTATGTTGGCTCCTTTCTTTTCCATGGGGATAAGCCCATCGCTGGTTGGAGCATTGATAAGCTTCTGGACCTCTTTTTCAAGATCTTTGATGACGCCTTTGAATCCTTCTTTGAACATATCAACACTTTTGCCTTTTTCAACAGCACCATCGGCAAGCATTACCAGTTCTTCAGGGGCATTTCCGTAAGCAATAAGTAGTTCCTTGGCAATTCCCAGTATATATGGCATATCAATACCAAACGGACAGAACATGGTACAGCGTCTGCATCCGGTACATGAGAATGCAGCCTCTCGTAGCTCTTCCATAAGGTTTTCGTCAAATTCATGTGCATCGCCCCACCAGGGGAATAATTTTCCTGTTGGCCTGAAATATTTTCTGAACACTTTACGGACTACTTCAGCTCTTCCAACAGGGGAATATTCTTTTTTAGGGATGCCCTGATATGCATGACATGTATCATAACAAAGACCACATCGAGTGCAAAGGTCCAGATAGTACAGCATGGGCCTGTTCAATTTCTTTTCAATAACCTGTTTAAGTTCCAGAACTTTTTCCTTATCCATGGCTATTTCCTTTTACGATAATGTGCTAAAAATGTAAAAACTGAATGTACCATTTTGCTGAATGGAAACATCATGAGGAAGATATTTGCAAAGAGTACATGCAGAACCAGTATAGTATAATGTGACAATTCAGTTATTTTGTACGATAGTTCCGGTTTAAGCAAAATCATGCTTTGCAGCCATTCCCGGTAAACATCTACGTTAACCCGCAACACTGCTCCCCAGTCGCTGTATCGTTCAGCCAGATGCAGTATTGAGCCAAACAATATACAGAAGAAAAGCACAAGCAGAATCACAAAATCTTCAGGGATAGATATTTCACGGTATGGTGTTCCAAAACGTCTGAATAGAAAGTATAATGTTGTTATGATAAGAGTAATACCAACAACACCACCACCCAGAAAGATTTTATGAGGTATTATCTGAATAAACGCAAAGTCATCTACCAGTTCAAGATGACCTAAGAAAAGCAAGAAAAATGCAATGTGAAAAATCATTATAATAAACCAGAATACCTTCTGTTTATTATACACGTTAGGAACTATCATGGCATCATATATAAGCCCCAATACCTTTGAACCTTTTTTAGGAAAAATGGCTCCTGTACCAGCTGGAACAGGAGCCCTGAAGATAACATAAAATTTATACATAAGCCCTACAATCAAGGTTACAAAGGCAATATATACCATTGGAACAAGTATAAAATAGGATATATAGCCCAACATTATTCACCTCACCCTGTTGTTAACTATTTAAGCTTCTTAATAAAAAACTTGGTTACATTACCATCTTTCACAGTATCAATGATTTCATTGCCACTTGTTTTTGCCCACGCAGGAAAATCTGCTAAAGCACCCGGGTCAGTTGTCTCAGCCATAAGAATCTGGCCAACCTGCATTTTCTTAATTTGCTGTGAAACTTTAACCACAGGAAGTGGACATGCCAATCCTTTTAAATCCATTGTTACATCTGGTTTAATGTCACTCATGGTTATACTCCTTAAATTAAATTTTCAAAATTTTAGATATGTAATATACACGTTGTAGTTTCTTTTAACAAACGAATTATATAATGCAAACATACATAATACAAGAAGAAATTTTAAAAAAAATTAAATAAATAACTGAATTTTGCTGTCAGAAGCTTCCTGTAAAAATGTAGCAACACCTACTGATTTCATGTCCGGGTAGTCAATCATCTCATCCATTTTAAAGCCCATTAAATCCATAGACATTTCACATACATAGATTTTAACTCCTAATTCGGCAGCAAGTGCTATCATTCCATCAAGGTCCTGAATGTTTTTCTTTTTCATTAAATATTTCATCATTCCAGTTCCCATGCCACCCATATTCATCTTTGACAATTTAACCTTGGAAGCTCCTTTAGGCAGCATAAAGCTAAACATTTTGCCAAAAAGGTTTTTACCTTTACCTTTTTTCTTCTTATCCCTGAGTGCCGGAGTAGCCCAGAAGGTAAAAAACATAACAGTTTCCATTCCCATGGCAACTGCACCAGTAGCAATAATAAATGCTGCAAGAAGTTTGTCCAGGTCACCGCTGAATACAACCATAGACAGCTTGTCTTTACGCCCATCCTGAATCTCTTTAATTTGATTCTGGATGTTTTCTAATGTTTTGTTAACATCCATAGAAAACCCCCTAATATAAACTGTTTAGATAATTTAAAATTTTATAATACTCTTTAATACTAATTAAATTATAATACAAATTTGTAAATAAAAAAATTTTTTATAAAAAATATTTTATTTATTGAACCTCCATGATTATTATATTGTTATTATGAAACAATATGAGAAATAAAAAGTCAAAAAAAATTTATTGTATTATAAAAAATTACTATTAAATAATAAAGTAGTTTGAAATATGGAAGAAGATCATAATAACAAAAAACAGGATTTACCTTTAAACAATCCCCCAAAAGAGCTTTTTGCACTTCAAATGTACATGAATCGCTTCATGTGGATATCCACAAAAGAGATAGTTGCTGGAACAAGTTCATGGTATTATAATGACACAAAAGGTGATAAGGAAAACAAATGAATGTTCCCATTATAAAAGCAGAATACCGTATATGGTTACTGGCACACTACATTGTCTGGTTGCTGACAATCAGTACATTTAACGTTTGCAAAAGTTGCACCACCTTCAACAATACTGCGCAGCCAATCAACAAAACGAACGCCATTTACATTCAGAGTATACACTTCGTTGTTCATGAGTATTGTATGAACCTCACCTGGTGCAATAAAATAGGCATAATTATTGGGATTTGTAGTTATATCGGTATCAGTTGTTTGTAATAGAGAAAGCATTTCATCATGCCAGTAGCACCATATGCTATCATCTGGATTATACCAGTTAGCATAATCGATGCCGGGATTATCAATATTTACCATTACATTATAAAAGAATACCTGATTTTCATCCCATGCAGCTGTATATTGTGCAAAGCGATATTCATTATAAAAGTTAGCTATTTTTGAATATAAATCCGCCATTGTTAATGCCTCTATATTGTATGAGTCAAATTCATGGAAATTCCCAGTATCAGGTAAAGAAGCTCCCCATACATCATCTATAATTTGTTTAAAATCATCTGTTATAACACCATTACCTGCATCTCCTAACAGGTATAATTGTGACTCAGTAAATTTTTCAGCAATATAGGGGAAATTAAATATGGCACCGTATGAACCTGCACTAATGCCGGTGACAAAAATAATTTCTGGATCAGGATTTTTAAAGTGATTTTTGAGCCACTCCAATACAAGTTGAAAATTTACATGACCTCTGTGACGTATTGTTGCTGATGAAGTATCTTTGGTATATTCAGTATCTTGCTTGCCCCAGTGTAAATCCCCTGTGCAATAGGGAATATACACAAAATTCCAGTCTTTAAAAGGGTTTTCATTATTGGTGAAATCAAATATACCACTATAACCCATGGACTTGCCCTGTCCATTACTGATTAAATTAAGTATGTCAGCGTTGTCATAGTACATTAATTCTTCAGAATATGTAGTTTTTTCTACACAATTGTTGTAATGCCAGCAGGCACCACCACCCTGAAAATAAATAACCAGCTTGTTTACATTGCCATAGCGAACAAAAAAAGAAAACTTTGAATTTGAAGCTGAAGGGTGGTTTGAACATGAAGGTGAAAACCCATTATAGGTGAAGTTAGCATAAGCGCCATTATCAGTTGTTTCCCAGTCAATTTGCTGCCAGTAGTTTATTGTTGTGCTTGAATCAGAATCTGATGCAGAACCACCACAGTTTGTAAGAAAAATAATTGCTACAAGAAGAAAAATATATTTACTTTTCATATGCAAACCCCCTGTATTTTATTATTTAAAAATATATTGATGTATATTAAAAAAAGCAATTCAAATCTACATATTTTTTATAATTTTTAAAGTATTAATTCCTAAAATACTTTAAAGTTTAAAGTAATGAATTATGTACTTCCTCCTTTAGCAGTGTAGACAATAGCGCATTTGTTGTTTGAAAAAGTTTAGGAATAATTAATGGATTATTTTTAATACATTATTTTATGTAACTAAAAAGGCAGGATATGTTCCTGCCTTCTAATAAATTATAATTCCTAATAAAGTCTATTCAGTATCAACCTCGGCTGCACATGATTCCTTGCATGTACTGACCTTTAAAAGATCATATGCCCAGCAGTATCCACTGTATGCAGAATATAAAACTGCTAGACCCAATGCTAAAAATAGTATTGTTCCAATTGCTCCTGGTTTTAGAACAAAGATCTGAAGTAAAAAAGAAACCCCAATTAACGTTCTGATATACCTGTCAGCTGGTCCAACATTTTTTTTCATATATCACCTCTGAATAGCAAAATTAAAATATAAAGAATTATCTCAAAGTATATGTTTTTATACAATAAAAATATGGCAAGTATTTTTTATTATTTAGTATTCAAAATTTATTCTGACATAATGGGCAGACATCCATTACAGGTAAAAGGATGTGGTAAGGTAACATTAATATCATAAGCGGTTTTATATGATTCGGATTCGTGGTCACGTAATCTAATTAAAAGTTTGTTGGAACCTTCCTGGAAAAAAAACATCCGTGATTCCACATTCATGGTTGGATCTTTACGTATTCCGCATACATTAATAAAAAGAATATTTCCAAATTCTGGTGCAAATCTACTGTTTTGATTTAACCATACAGGCATATGAATGTGGCCGCTTACCCATACGGCAACATGGTATTTTTTCAGTACTTTTTCAAAGCGTTCGGAGTTGATGATACTGTGTTTTTTGGAAAACGATCCCAGTAATTTACTGTTGCGCAATGGTGCATGAGTAACTGTGATAATAATCTTATCCTGATTATTAATGACAATGTTTTTCCACCAGTTAAATGTTTCGTCTGAAAGATATGTTGGAGGTCTGCCACGTTCATTTGACATGCATATAAAAAGGACATTCCCAAAACTGACAGTGTATTGTAAAGGTTTCCCAATATATTTTTGATATACGGTTATGTTTTTCCATTCATGGTTGCCTGCAATTTCATACCAGTATTGAATATTTGCCTGTTTTCGTAATTCAACAAACCATTGAAAATCCTCATCAGCAGTGATTCTGTGCTGTATTATATCCCCTGCAATGATAGCTATAATTGGATATGGTTGTATGTTTTTTAAATCTTCGATAGCTCTTTTGTAATGCCATCTATCGGCTTCATATACAGGCTGGATATCCGAATGTACCCACACAGTATACGTGGATGTGGCTGGCTTGTATTGCTTGCAGCAAGCTGGTAATATAAAGAAAAGTATGAATATTATGCTATGATATTTTCTCATGAGATTATTTATTATGAACTATCGCACTAATATTTTTAAATTAAAAAAAAATATTGCAACAAATACAATACTGTACCATAATTAACATTATATCAAGTTAATTTTAATTGTTAGATAATTATGGATAAAGAAAACATAACTATTGATACATCCCGATTCCAGGAGATTTCAATATCATATTTAAAGAAGCTAAGTGGCGATAAGCTTCTTACCTTTGATGTTCTTGACCAGAATGGCAATACCGTGTTTTCTGCAGGGCAGGCACTTAATGATGAGATCTTGAAGAAAAAATCGGAGGAAGGCGTCAAGTTCTTTATCCCTCGTGTTACTGAAACCATTGGTGTTTATGACCGTGAAATTATCGACATGAAAAAACTAAAGGCCATTGCTGATGATACAGCAACCATGTATACAGACATCCGTAAAACAGGCAGGATGTCATATGATCAATTTCTGCAATCAAATAATCAGCTAGCAGCTATTGTTGACAGCCTGAGGGCTGAGGATAAAACGGGTGGTGTGTTATCGTTGCTGAAAGAAATCAAGGAATTTGATTTTATAACGTACACGCATTCGGTTAATGTTGGTGTACTGGCAATGATTTTAGTGTATAAGGAACTTTCAACAGGGGATAAAGTTAAGTTAGCTGCCCTGGCAGGTTATTTACATGATATTGGGAAATTGCGTGTTGATCAGTCCATTATTCAAAAGCCAGGATTGCTTTCATATGAAGAATATAAAAAAGTTATTGAGCACACACGGGAAGGCTACCGTATACTGGATAGTGTAGTAGATTTTACCGGGAAAAAAGTGGTGCCAAATATCATTAAATATGTTGCATTATTTCACCACAGGAAACTGCAGAGTCCAGGATACCCATTCCGTGAGGATGATAAAGATAAATCCCGTGAAGCACAATACAATGAGTTGCCAGACCTGGCGCGTATCATGGGAATATGCGATATGTATGATGCACTGACAACTGCAACACCATTCAGAATGCCCATGTCAGTGGAAAAAGCATTGCGATATATTCTTAACCTTTCAAATTATCTGTATTCTACTGATGATGTACATCGTTTTATCAAGGTGCTTGGACTTTCGCTCAATAAGGGAAATCCTTTTTTGCGAACTGGTGATTTTGTAATGCTTGAGTCTGAAAAGGTAAGTTTAGATACTCGTAAAAAAATAAGGGTGTATGAGATAGCGCGTATTGAGGATATATCCCGCATTAATTTTCTTAATCCACGAGTAATGATTTTCTACGATGTAGTGCGAAACAAAAAATTAAACAACATAACTGTAGATTTGCGGTATGATACAAGCCGAAGAATTGTTCGTGTGTTTGAAAGCACACGAATCAAGGAAATGCTGTTACGGCAGCTCAAATAGGTGCTGGTATGAGTAAAATATTGTTAGTTTTTGATAATAGCCGATTTGCCGAACTTATTCGTTTTGTGGTGACAACTGCTGGGTTTGGTGTTGAACAACTCAGTGATCCTTTAGCTTTATACGAAAAGGTTAAAGAAATCAACCCATCTCTCATTATAATGGATGTGTTTTTAAAACATATTGATGGCCTCTATCTTCTGGAACGATTATATGCTGTAAAAGAATTTGCACATATTCCCGTTCTTATAGTATCTTCTCGCAATGAACCACTAGCTGTTTTTGATGCATTGGAACGCGGCGCAGCTGATTATTTAGCTGCACCCATCAATGAAGACATGCTGATTGAAAAAGTAAAAAAATTATTGAAAGGAAACTAAAACAATCACTGTTGTTTTGAAATAATTCCTTCCGACAAATATAGTAGCGCATCAGGATTATAATAATGTTGTCAATAATGGCTATTCTTGTAACAAATCTTTGACAAATCTTTGCTATACCAGGATTGACAGTGACATGATTTTATTGAAAATTTTATTATTGAGGAAGAATCAGCTATGAAAAAATATTTTGCTTTGATGTTAGTGCTTATGACGGGATGCTCCTCATTACATAGTGTATCACATACACAGAAAACAAGCCTTACGCAATCTACCCAAAACCCATACCAGATAGCAGATAACCTGGAGTTTAATGAAGTATGGGCATACCTCATGAAAGGTGAAGAAGATAAAATCAAGGGTGATGAGCCCATTACTGACCTTTGTTATTTCAGCGCAAAAGTCAGTGGCAAAGGACAAATAACGGGTGAGTATGCACCAGTTGATATCGCGTTTAACAATAAAATCAGGCATCATATCGTCATAGCTGTTCTTGATAATTATGCACTCATGCATTTTGTACTTAATCCTGATTTGCCTGTTCGCAAAAAATTTATTAATGATATATGCAAAGTAGCTTCAAAATTTGATGGTGTGCAGATAGATTTTGAATCGGTTGCTTCATCGGATGCTGCATGGTTTTTTAGCTTTTTAGCCGAATTGCGTTCTACTCTGGAAAAAGATAAAATGCTTACAGTTGCTCTTCCACCACGCAGAACACGAATAGCCGATGCGTATGATTACCCTTCCATTGCAGCAGTAGCTGATAGAGTTATCATTATGGCATATGACCAACACTGGTCGGGAAGTAATCCAGGTCCAATAGCTGGCTTATCATGGTGCAGGGAAGTAGCCGAGTTTGCAAAGAGTTTTATACCAAAAGAAAAGCTTATTATGGGCTTGCCACTATATGGAAGGGCATGGCAGGACAAAAATTTTAACAAATCAGTTCATTACAAGCATGTAGAGGAAATGATAAAAACTTCAAACATACAGCCACAGTATGACCCTGAGAATGGTGCATATTTTGAGTATGAAGAAAAGGTAAAGGTGCGAGTTTATTTTACTGATCAGCGTGCAATAGTTGACAGGCTCAAACTGTATTCATCCATGTCAATTGATAATGTTGCTTTCTGGCGTATAGGGCAGGGGCCAAGTGGCATGTGGCAGGGTATCAGCACCAAAAGTCTGTAATATGCAACAGTGAAATGAAAAAATTATCATATGAAGAGATAAAACTCAATCGTCCTGATTTACAGGAACTTTTCAGATTACCACGATTCCCTGTAGTTACTGTTCTTGAAAATATTCGAAGCCTGTATAATGTTGGATCAATGTTCAGAACTGCCGATGCAGCTCGTATTGCGTATATGTATTTATGTGGCTATACACCGCATCCCCCACGTAAAGAAATTGAAAAAACCGCTCTGGGCAGTACTGAAAGTGTACCATGGGAACATTCCACCAAACCTGCGGCCGTCATCAGGATGTTGAAGAATCAGGGATTTACCATTGCAGCGCTGGAACACACCACAACAAGTATATCATATCATACATATGAATATTCGTATCCACTGTGTATTGTAGTTGGCAATGAGGTTGACGGCATAAGTAATGAAGTAATTTCGTTGTGTGATGTATCACTTGAGATACCCATGTTTGGGATTAAACATTCACTGAATGTGGCTGTTGCATATGGTATTGTTGTGTATCATTCTGTGATGGTATATCAATCAAAACTGGCACAATAAATATGCGTAAGGTAATCTTAAAACAGGGTAAAGAAAAATCAGTATTGCAGCATCATCCATGGGTTTTTTCAGGGGCGATAGCTCATGCAGAAGCCTCTGATGGGGAAATGGTTGCTGTGTGTAAATATAATGGTAGCATACTTGCGTGGGGATACTATAACAGCCGTACTGATATTGCAGTGAGATTGCTGACATTTGGTGAAAGCCAACCTGATAGTGATCTTCTGGTACAAAGAATTAATGCTTCACTGCAGCTGCGTGAAATATCGGGCGTTACGCACTGCACCAACGCATACAGGCTCATTCATTCTGAAGGTGATATGTTGCCTGGACTGATAGTTGACTGGTACAATGGTCACTGTGTTATGCAGGTATTAACTGCAGGCATGGAACCATTAAAAGGAACTATCGCACATATTATTCAGGATACAGTAAAACCAGAAAGCCTGTATGAGCGAAGTGATCATGAGGGGCGTAAGATTGAAGGACTGAAACAGGTTAACCAGCAAATTTTTGGCACTACGCCTGAGTTGATTGAAATACATGAAAATGCTATGCGGTTTTTAGTTGATGTCAAACAAGGACAAAAAACAGGATTTTTCTGTGATCAGCGGGATAACCGTAAAACCGTGAAACAACTTGCAAAAGGATATGAGGTTTTGAATCTGTTTTCGTATTCGGGTGGTTTTTCGGTTGCTGCCCTTTCAGGTGGTGCACGGTTTGCTACATCGGTTGACAGCTCAAAAGATGCTCTGGATTTAGCAGTGAAAAATTGTCAGTTGAATGGAGTTC
>JARYLT010000054.1 GCA_029907515.1 Spirochaetota bacterium
CACAACAGCGTACTGAAAAGCGATTAGGAGAATTAGCGGAAGCGCAACAGCGTACTGAAAAGCGATTAGGAGAATTAGCGGAAGCGCAACAGCGTACTGAAAAGCGATTAGGAGAATTAGCGGAAGCGCAACAGCGTACTGAAAAGCGATTAGGAGAATTAACTGAAGCACAAAATCGTACCGAAAAACGTGTAGAAGAATTATCTGTATCAATGAAAGAATTGGCTGAAGCACAAAAACGCACAGAAGAGGAAATAGCTACGTTATCGAATGGGTTGCGAGAAACACGTATTCAACTGGGTGGTTTATCACGCAGTTTTAGCTATTCATTTGAAAATGAAGCGTATAGAAACCTGCCACAGGTTTTGCATCAGAAATATGGATACGAGGTTGTTGAAAAAATGGTGCGGGCTGACATTGATGGCAAAGAAATAAATTTTTTTGGGAAGGCGCTTAAAGATGGCAAAGAATTTTATATTGTGGGTGAATCAAAGGTAAGATTGGATGAAGGTGATTGGCGCCGAGAGGTATTTGCAGATTTAGAAAGCAAGATAAATGCTGTTCGTAATGTATATGGTGATGTATCCATACTTCCTATACTGGTAACACATTTTGCAACAAACGCCTTTATAGATGAGGCTGCACAAAAAGGAATTATTGTGGTTCAAAGTTATGAGTGGTAATAATGCTTGATTATAAATGCTTGGCCTTGTATATTTCAGTAATGATTATTTTGTTATCCTTACCTGCTGTTGCAAGTGATACTCCTTATGAACTTTCACCTGTAAAAGAAGCTACATTGTTAGGGATAGGTACTGCCATTAACATTACAAATTATTTTATTGCTGATTATCAATCAACACTAACGCAGGATGATATTAATTCACTATCGCACAATGATGTTAACTGGTTTGATAGGTCAGCTACTTATAACTGGTCTTCGCGATATGACACAATGAGTAATGTTACAGTAGGTGTTGCTTTTTTTATGCCACTGTCATTGCTATTTTATGAGTCTATCCGAAGTGATATCTTTACAATTTCAGTGCTATATATTGAAACATGGATGCTTGCAAATGGCATAAAGGATTGTTTAAAATCATTAACAGGCAGGCCTCGTCCGTATGTATATAATGAAGACGTTGATGATAACGTTAAACTGACACGTGATGCCATACGTTCATTCCCATCAGGACATACCACCACAGCGTTCTTCAGTACTGTATTTTTTGCTACTGTATTTTCAGATTATTATCCGCAATCGCAATGGAAACTACCCGTATGGATTGCTTCAATAGGTCTGGCAACAGCCACGGGTTTTTTTAGATATAAAGCAGGAAAACATTATCCCACAGATATTATTACAGGTGCAGTCATTGGTTCAGCAGCGGGATATGGCGTGCCATATATTCATAGAAATACGCGGTGTTCTGTGGCGATAGTACCTGTTAGCGGTAGCTTTGGAATTGTTCTTATGAAAGAATTTGATTAAATTATGCATCAAAAAAAATAATTTAAATTTCTTGACAAACCAATTCTTTTTTTGTAGACGAATGAAAATTGCTACTTGCTTATACTATTTTTATGACAGCCTGTATAAACATCATTTCAGCTTCCTGCAATACTGTTCCTGCAAGACTGGAATCCATCCCGGAGAATGAAGGACTATCAGATTGCATTTCTAATCTGTTGTGCTTACTGTGATATATATTTTATTTATCATCACACTCGTGGGATTTTCTGTATAAGCAGGTTTAACATCTAATACTATTGGAGGATTATACTATGAAGACTATGAAATTATGGAGTATTGTGGTAATCTTACTACTTTCAATTTCACAGGTTTTTGCAGCTAACATTGATATTGGTCCGCAACCATATCCCAATCTATATATCAATACTCCAGCTATGCCTTTGCAATGGTTTGAGATGTATACTAACAATCAGGGTAATATGGATATAGGTGGTTGTTATAGTAATATAAAGGGTGATGCTATTGATGGGAAACATGTAGGATTAGGAATTTCCGGCATATTTAATGTCTGGGGTCCTTATTTAGGAATAGCATTGGGACCAACGATTGATTTTAGCTGGGGAAATTTATATGATAATGATAAACTAAAATATTTTGTATTTTCTTTGAAGTTACCTGTGTCTCTGTTGGTACAGGTTGTAAGAATAGAAAATGCTGCAGTTAATATATATGCTGGTGGCGATGTGAGTTTAATGGATCCAAGGTTTAAGGATATTAATGGTGATGAGTATTCTACTGATGATGTAGGATTTTCATCAGGTGTAATTCCTTACGGATATCATATTGGAATTCAGGCAACCGGTAAATATGCAGCACTGGCTCTTGGCATTATTGCAGGAATGCAGAGTGCAAAGTTTAATGAAACAAAACTTGGATATGACAACATTGATGATGGCAATCTATATTATTTTAAATTACCTGCTGAAACGGTGAATAGTTACTTCTATGGGATCAAGTTAACTGTTATTCCCTGGGATGTTTCAATTAGTTACACTACACAGACTGTTAAAAAATCTAGTAAAACCGGTTTCCCTGAATATTCGCAGCATTCAATAATGGTATCATTTCTTGTTGCAGGTGTTCATAGTGATGTTAAGGAGGAAAAAAAGGAGGAAAAACCAAAACAAAAGGTTGATACATTGTAATATATTTTTTGTGTCCAATTAAAATTATATGTACTGTAAATCTTATGTTTTTCATACGAGGTGTATATGAATTTTTATAAATTGCTTTTTAATATAGTGATAATAGCAGTAATTATGGCAGTTGGATGTGTTTCAACCCAACAGGAGAAAGAACCAGTAAAAGCTATACCATTCCCTGAGCCGGTTACCAACAATATGTCTTTTTGCAAACCAGTTAATGTTTATGCTAAGGAAAAAGCAGATGCTATTTTACAAAATTTGCAACCGTATATTTATCAGTTGCGAAGTGAAACTATTCTGGCAAAGGCTGATGACGTTGTTGTCGATAGTGAAGCAATAAAGATAAAATGGATATGGGAAGAACTGGAAACTGAAACCTTATCCCAGAAATCCACAACTTCCGAGAATCAGGATGCTACCGGTGCTATCCTCAAAGGAATATTAAGTGGCAAAAAAGAAGATATGATAGGGGCTTTGATATCAGGGATGGATTCATCATCTCAAACCACCACAACCAATATGCAGGTTACAAAAAAAGTTGAAAAGCATAATAAGACCATAGTTATGTTTGAGGATGTTAGCAACATACTCAGATATCAGTCAAACTACATTATTATCAAATTGAAAAGTGGAGAAGATGTATATATAGTGTGTAATAACGAATATTATTTACAGAAATGGATTGATGCATTTTTTTCAGCAATGAGTACACGAGGGTATAAAACGGACTTTATGTTAGGAGTGACATGCCAGACAACACCAATGACAAAAGAACAGATGGCGTATACCAATCTTACCGGAGGTGCTGTGGTGCTGGGTGTTATGCCCCAAAGTCCAGCAGAAGAGATTGGGCTGGAATATCTTGATATAATCACAAAAGTAAATGGCGTTCCTGTTGCATCAGTTGGTGATCTCACTAATTATCTCAAGACAAAAAAGCCAAAGAAAAATGAAAAACTAACATTTGAGATTGTAAAAATCAGGGATGATGGCGGACAGGTAAGCAAAACTACTGTGATAAAAGATCTGATTGTAAAAAATTAAAAATTCAGTGATTGTACATACAGGTCGTTGAATTCTTGATGCAGTGATAAATCTATTGCAGTTATTGTACTTCTGATTGCAGCAAGCTTCTGTATAAAATCTTTGTTGCGTATTGCTTCAATAGCTGCCAGAAGCGATGTGTTCCCAGCAGTATAAAAGTGTGCATTTGTAAAGTGTGGTAAAAATTGTAACCTGGTAAAATTTTCAATGTTTACGTTTTTACCAAATGCACCAGCTATATATACAGTATCAATATCATGTTCGGTTAAGCCTGCTTCTTTTAAAAGGATACGTGAAGCAGCCAGGCTTGCTCCTTTTGCCAGCTGTACGTTGCGTATGTCAAGCTGCGATAGTGTAATTGTGTTCAGGATATTGAGTGTCTTTATGGTATCATTGTGTTCTATTGCAATCTGATTGGCAAATGCATCAGAAATTGTATTAATTTTACCGCTTTTATCTATCACGCCAATCTCCAGTAAGATGGCAATTAAATCCACCAGGGCTGTTCCACTAATGCCTGCAGGCGATCCTATTGCGGTAAAGGTAATCTTTCCATTTTCCAGCATGAAATGAGTTATTGCACCTTCAGTTGCGGTCATACCGCTTGATATGTTCATACCTTCAAGTGCTGGTCCCATGGCACATGATGTTGCCAGTATGCTACCGTCGTGTTTTATGATTGCCATTTCACCATTGGTGCCAATATCAAAAAAGAAGATGTTGCCGCCGGTTTGTGGTATTATCCCAAGACCGCCTAAAAAGTCACCGCCTAAAAATGCGCTCACAATGGGTAAAATAGTAAAGGTAGCTTCAGGAAATTTATCTTTCAGGGGGCGATAGCTCCGGTAATCATCAAAGGTAGTAATGGGTGTGCTGTAGGGATATACTCCAAGCGGTGTGATGTCAATGCCTGATAATGAGTAGCTCATAACGGTATTGCCGGAAAAAGCGATAGCTTTTACGATGTTTGTTTCGGTGCTTGATAGATGGCAGGCTGTTGTGATAACTGACATGATTGCTTCTAACAAAAGCTGGGTTAGTTTCTGTGCAGTGGAAGTATTGGCTGCATGACTTATGCGGGTAATGACATCATGACCAAACCTTCGCTGTGGGTTAAGTAGCGTAATATCAGGAAGCACGATGCCTGCTGTGATGTCAACAAATGCAATCTGCAAGGTAGTGGTGCCAATATCTACAGCAACACCGTATGTGTGACTGGGATTAAGAACAGGATAGTGTATATATTCACGGATGCTTTCAGCAAATATGGTTACATTGCCATCTACGATTGCGCGGCAGGCTAATCTGTAGTTACTATCGCCCAAACTTTTTTCAAACACATCAGGCTGTGAAAGCGCACCTGTGGCTTTTACCGCACATTTTTTACATATTCCTTTACCACCGCACGGTGTATTGATAACGATACCGTATTCAAGCAATGCGTCAGCAATGGTAGTGCCCGCATCAACGGCGAAAGCAGTATTATGTGGAAGTATAGTAAGGGTAACCTTTTTTGTGTTCATGATACCAGTTGATTATTCAAAATAGTTCCATAGAGGGCATAGTACAGGTATGTTTCAATAAAGTAAATATTTTTTCATATTTATATTTATAGTATTCAGATATCAAAAATTATGGGATATGGTTGTTACTTTAAATTATTTTTTTATTTACAGATGAAAAGTCCTTGCTATGAAACAACAGTATCACATAATGTTGCTTTGTAAGGAGTAATCGAAGTGTCAATGGATGCAACTATCATATCATATCCGGATACAGCTATTATTAATTTACTATCGCTTACCGCAAACAGGTCAAAATATATGATTCCGTTTGCCGGTAAGTTCCGCGTTGTTGATTTTGTCATAGGAAATGCAAGGGAACTGGATGCACAAACCATAATCTATAGCAATGTGAACGATGATTTGGCCCACTACGTAGCGCTGCATGGCATTAATGAAAACAGGCTTAAAGTTGTGGTTAATGAATTCAACAGTATTGATTTTTGCTATTCGCTTATTCGTGATAGTGATTCAGCATATTTTATAATGTACAATGGCGATAATCCCGGCATTATAGATTTTGCTCACCTGATTGAACGGTTTGCAAAAATGAAAAAACCTGCTGCGCTCTTCAAGATGCATTTTGAAGGGAAGGCACGTATGGCGCACCGTATACTGATAAGTACAAAAAAAGCGTTGCTTGCAACAATCAGGCAGGCATTGAAGCATGAACATACTTCACCTAACATCTTTGAAATGATTATCAATATGATGGTAAATGAGGGGTTGCCAAAACTTGAATTTTCATGTATGTACTGGCCACTGGGAACGGTAGTTGATTATTATAATTACAATTATGAGGTTATTAATAATCCTGAATTTTCTAAACATGTTTTCAATGGCCATATACATTCCAGGATACAGTTATACCGCTATTCAATGTTGGGGCCTCATGCAAAAGTGGTGCAAACATTTTTGTCCGATAGTTCCTATGTTAACGGCGAGGTGGTTAATTCAATAATTTTCCCTGGTGTTGAAATTGCAGAAGGTGCGGTCATTCGTGATTCAATTATCCTGCCATATAATAAGATCGGTGCAAAAGCGCGCATCATGCGAAGCATTATAGATGAGCGCACTGTGCAGCCATTTGACCAGACACCGCTTACCATCGGGAATGGTTGTAAAATTGGCACAACCGAAGAAGGAATGAAAAACAGCGATTACCCCAAAGTGCTGTATAACAGTATAACCCTTATTGGCAAGGACTGTATCATACCGGATTCTATTACCGTAGGTGGTTGCTGCTATATCTCACCCGGAAAAACACATGTCCACTTTGAAAAACGAAAATATATCTATAACGGTACATCGGTGTGACATGTTCCTCCCATATAAAGATGAAAACCCCACGCGGTCGTTCCCGCTTTTTACGGTTGTACTTATTGTTCTGAATTGTGCTGTGTATTATCTTGAGGTTTACGGGCAGCCAGGTTTTGAAAACCTGATAAAGATGTATGCACTTGTCCCCTGCAATGTAAACAAGATTAATATTTATAATTACAATCATTATATTCCTTTTATAAGCCACATGTTTTTACATGTAAACATAATCCATGTGGCATCTAATATGCTCTTTTTATGGATATTTGGCAATAATATTGAAGATGTTCTGGGGGTTATCCGGTTTTATGGGTTTTATATTTTGTGTGGGCTTGCTGCTGCTTTAACGTTTTATCTTTTTCACCATAACGAATGTACACCTATCATTGGGGCTTCAGGTGCGGTATCGGGGCTTTTAGGTGGGTATGTGGTGTTGTTTCCCGCAGCTCGCATCCGGGTGTGGTTTATGTTTTTTATTTTACGTCTGCCGGCCTGGTTTTTTATATTACTGTGGTTTGTCATGCAGCTTTCCAACCTGTATGGCGAAAAATTAGGTATGACCAATGTAGCCTGGTCGGCACATGTTGGCGGTTTTATTGCGGGATTTATTTTAATTATTTTTTTTAAAAAGAAATATTAGGAGGTAGCCAGTTATGATTATTGATGTTCACAGCCATCTGGGAAATATACTTGAATTTAATGGAGGTGAACTGATAGATAAAACTGGTGTAAAAAAAGAAAAAATAATTGATCTGGTAAGTGTTAGTGAAGCAGGACTCAACAGGACGTATGGATTAGGTTCGCTTCCCTATGCCATATTTCGTCATTGGGTCACAAAAGCAGAACGGGCACGGAATGCAACAGCAACGCTTGAAAATATGCGGCTTTCACTGGATGAAGCTGGAGTTGACTATACAGTATGTCTTCCCATTGCACCGTATGTAACGTTTGATAATTTGCGCAAAGCATGTAAAAAAGAAAAAAGGATTATTCCATTTACAAGCGCTGATTTTACTGACCCAAAAACAACAGCATCAAAACTGGATACTGATGTAAAGAATGGTGCATATGGATTAAAGTTGCATCCAATCATTCAAAAAGTCAGGTGCACTGATGCACAAACTCTTGAAGTTTTACAGACATTTAAAAAACATAAAAAGCCTGTGTTGATTCATGCCGGAATATCTACCTATTATCTTGGAAAAGAAAAATTCAGAAACAATCCGGAATATGGAAATATAAAGGATATTGAAAAGGTGGTACGAACATTTCCAGATATTAATTTTATCATTGGACACAGCGGGTTATTTCAGGTAAATGAAGTAATAAAAAGGCTTAAAGGCTGTGGTAATGTATGGGTGGATACAAGCTTCCAGTCGCCATGGATAATACGAAAGTTGATTAACGCATTTGGTGCTGAGCGCGTAATGTATGCATCAGACTGGCCGTTTGGATATAGGCCACCAGCAATTAAAGCTGTGAAATTGGCATGCAAAGGCGATACGATACTGGAAGTTATGTTGTTTTATAAAAATGCCGCTATGCTTTTGTCATTGAAAATGATATAAAAGCTTAATAGTATTTTACAATAAAATTAATTAAAAAATATTTTATCGAGATGTTATAAACGTTGCATGCTTTGTTAACTGGAATAAGAATCGTTTATCAATAGTTTCGTATCCCGGGAGTAATCGAGAAACACGTTCCATTACCGTGTAATTGACATCAAAATCCCATGTCCCAAAGCGCAACGTCAATCCACCAATACCACCCTGACCACTATTTGTTTTTTCCATCAAGTCAGTATATTGATAAATATATCCGGCTCTCAGTGATAGCCAGCTTAAAGGCCATACTTCAATTGATGGTATGGTGCGACTTGCCCAGCCTTCACGTTTGTACTGACTACTTGCTGCTCCTGCACTTGTGTAAAAATCGGTAAGCTGTTTTAATACCAGAAATACCCGTCTATCAAAAAGTACACCTGTTATTGTTACTTCCCATATAGATGGGTAATGAGCTTCAAGTACAACTCTGTCACCTTGTGGAGTTGATACTGTATATGGTGGTAGATAGTATTCCTGCTGAGTATTAAATGTATAAGCGCTGTCTATATATAAATTTTTGTTTAATAACGTAAACATAATACCAATATTAAACGATGCATCGCTACCTTTTCGTAAATCAATTGTTGGGTTGCCTTCCTGTCGTATATATACAGAATATGCGGTAATTGATGCACCAATACTCATCCAGTCAGTCCAGGCATATCCAGCACCAACACTTGCACCCCATTGGTCTGTTAATGGGTGAAATTGGTGAACCTGTTCCCCTGTGGGTAGGTAAAAATCATAGGGTGTTTCTAATTTAGGATCAACAGTGGCAAACATGGCTTCTATATTTATGCCCCAGCGTTCACCAATAGGAAATTCGTATCCCAGTCGGTTAACTACATTACCGGTTTCATCAAGTCTATAGCCATTGCCAACATCTTCTGGTTCTGTTTTACCGCCACCTAAGTGTTTCTGACTTATTGTAAAAATCCAGTACATTTTGTCCTGTTGAATTGTACCTAAAACAGCAGGATTTTGTGATGGTACATAAAAATCCAGTTCTACTTTAAATTTAGATGAGGTGACAGAAAGTTTTGCAATATATTCTTTTATAACATCGTTTTCAGGGTCGTACTTCTTTGCCTGTTGCAATTGACTCCGTGCTTTTTCTGTATCATTTTTATCCAGTGAATCAACAGCTTTTGAAAAAGCAACAACAGCTTTTTCGTTCTTTTCTTCTTTCTTTTCCAGCTTGGCAATTGTTGAAGTGTCTGCTGTTGTATTGAGTGCTTTTAATATTCCGCCTGCAAAATAAGCACTGATATATTCGTATTTTGATAATTTTTCGGTAATCTTATCCTGCCACACAACCTTACCAGTTTGAACATCAATAATCGATACAGTAATGATAACTGCTTCAGCCATATCGATGATCTTCCCGGAAACGATATATTTAGCAGCTAACATCTTTCCCATTTCAATTTGCTGCTCGCCAGTGAGCATGGCAAATTCAACTTCTTTCATGATTTCAGCGCGCTTTTCACGGCTTATTACAGTAATTGCTTTTGATTTGCTGAGTTCAAAGCTTATAAGCTCTGCAATACCTTTGCCAATGTACTTGTAAGAAGGATTGGCACTTTCAACAGCAAAGTCCGAAATGGCGATAGTTGTTGCAAATGAGTTAATGCTGAATGATACAATTATACATATAGAAAAAAAGAATCGTTTCATATATCTTTTCTCCTAAAAAATTATGTTCACTTAATATCATTTAAAATTTGAAGTGAAGATCTATTGATTATGCGATAGTTCTTCCACAAGTAAGACATACCTGCTCCTTTGATACTTGATAAAATAAAAATAGTAAATCCCATAATATGGTAATAGATAAAAAGGTTTGTCAATAAAAAAAGTATCAATTAAATAAATATTTACAATAAAGAGATTGAATGTATAGATAATTATATTAGATACATGTAAAAACACTATGTTGACGTATCAATAGTGATTGACATCGTAGCCTTAAAAATGTGTATTAATAAACTATAATCAGCTATAAACTGCCATCATTGGTGATATGATGAAGAAATGTTTTATTTTTCTTTTTGGTTGTGTAGTGTATCTTTTACTATGTGTTGCTGCTTTTGCCGACACTGCGGTGCTTCCCTACAAGGTTGAAAGTGCTGATGGCTCTTACGATGAAGCGTTAGGTGTTGAATACGCCAAACTGGTTTCACTGGCAATGTATATACAGAAAGGCATTGTCATATATTCGCATGACCTTCTTGAAAAAGATTTAAAAGAGTTTTCCATTGATCCGCAGGGTGTCGTAGGGAGTGAAGATCTTAATATGTTGGGCAAATCCCGCTATATTGACCGCATACAGATTGGCACACTCACCAAAACAAAAAAAGGATTTGCCGTTAAAAGCGTTGTATATGACGTTGCCGCACAGAAAATAGTGTCCCGATGCAGCGAATATGCTGACACATTGTTTGAACTTGCAAACACTGAAATGCGTTCGCTTTACCTTACTGTTCCTGACAGTACAATTGCCATGGGCAAAAATATATATGATGTTGCATTTCTCATAGATAATTCATACAGTGCACAGCATGAGTGGAAGGACATAAAGCGCGGCATTATTGCGCTATGCGATAGCTGGGCTGATATGCGCGTCTATGTTGTGCCAATGCTTTCACAATCAAAAAAGATTGGAACGTATGCAATTACCAGTGCTACCACACTGGATGATCACTTACAGGAACTATCGCTCAACAAGGGAATTATAAAATCCATTACACCGCAGTTGACCTACATTGCAAAGGGATTGCCCTGGCGCAAGGACGCCAAAAAACTTTGTATTATACTGGCAGCTTCATCATGCAATTACAATCAAGGGCGTTCACTGCGCTTTATACTTAAAAAAAATAATGTCAGCGTGTATGCTATTGGTACAGGATCGTTAACGCATGATGACCGTGTTGCGCTTTCACAATTGGGCGATAGTTACTATGATATAACCTACCATCAGCGCATGTATGATGTAAATGGCAATCCGGTTGATGTCTTCTGTGAGGCAGGAAGGATATTCCATGGTGATGCCGGTGTGCGCTGGAAAAACGGTGTGACAACAAAGACTAAAGCAGCCAGGCCATTTATTGCAGAGGTATTTGGCACAACTGCTGCTTCTCCGTATGAGCTATCGTCACTGTATCCCAGACTATCATCCATTAAGATTCTTAACAGCGATGAACTGGAAAACAATATCATTGATATATGCCAGACTATTGCAGCAGCAAGCGCAGTACAGGGCAAGGAAATAGCACGGGTGCTGCTATCTGATGGCGGGTACTCGCTGTGGCTTCCGGTTGCAGATGCTGGGGTACTGACATATCTTACGCAGAATCAAAATGTGCGAATGTATGTGGGCATTTCTCCAAAACAGGATTTGGGTGCTCCGTATGGTGTGGGCTTGCAGCCGTTTGCCGTGGTGGGAGTTCCGGGAAGCCATATACCTGCCATGCTCAAGATGACACTTAAAGATATTATTCAGCATAAAGGTTTTTCGCGGGGGCTTTTTAATCCGCCGGTATGGTTTGTACCTGTTACTGTTAAACAGGTTATGAGGTATGGCAGCCAGGATGATATACGGAATAAATAATACTTGACGAATGGAAATAAATTGAGTATATTTTTAATAAACACACGTTTTACAACTCCTTGCTTCCTGTGGCGGCAGGGGAATACATATACATATAATTACCTTTCTGTTATAGGTTCCTGCATTAGCACTCTCCATGAAGTGTTTATTTTTAATCTATGGAGGATTAATCTATGCGCATGGATAAGCTGACGTTAAAGTCGCAAAATGCGTTATATGAAGCACAAAATATTGCAACGCAATATAACCATCCTGAAATACAACCTGAGCATTTGTTGTATGCACTGGTAAATCAGGAAGATGGTATATTCAGGCCCATAGCTCAAAAATTAGGTGCTGGTGTTGATGATATCAAACATGAGGTAACCATTGCTCTTCAGTCATTGCCAAAGCAATATGGTGCTGGTCCTGGTGGTGGTACCATGTCGGGCGGTTTGCGCGATGTATTAAACAATGCCTGGAATGAAGCGGTTGCCCTGAAAGACGAATACTTAAGTACGGAGCATCTTATCCTGGGACTTGCCACAACCGGTAAAAACAAGGCACGCGATATTTTGAATTCGCACGGTTTTACTAAAGAAAATATTTTGCGTGTGCTTGCTGACATACGTGGCAACAAACGAGTGACCGATGAAAATGCTGAGGACAAGTACAACGCGCTTGAACGCTATGGCAGGGATTTGACCAAACTGGCACGGATGAACAAGCTTGATCCTGTTATCGGCAGGGATGAAGAAATCCGCCGTGTGATGCAGGTGCTATCGCGCAGAACAAAGAATAACCCCGTGCTCATTGGCGAGCCCGGTGTAGGTAAAACTGCCATTGTTGAAGGCCTTGCCCAGCGTATTGTTGCCGGAGATGTTCCTGAAAGCCTTAAGAACAAGCGAGTAGTTGGTCTTGATATGGGAGCACTTATCGCTGGTGCAAAATACCGTGGCGAGTTTGAAGAGCGCTTGAAGGCTGTGATTCAGGAAGTGGAAGAGTCGGAAGGCGATGTGATTCTTTTTATTGATGAGCTTCACGTGTTAGTTGGCGCTGGTGCAGCCGAAGGTTCGGTGGATGCATCCAATATGCTTAAACCTGCACTGGCACGTGGTGAACTGCGCTGTATAGGTGCAACGACACTTAATGAATACCAGAAATATATTGAAAAGGACAAGGCACTGGAGCGCCGTTTCCAACCAGTGTTTGTTGGCCAGCCAACAGTAGAGGATACTATCGCCATATTACGTGGATTAAAAGAGCGCTATGAGGTTCATCATGGTGTAAGGATTTCAGATTCCGCGGTTGTTGCTGCTGCTTTACTTTCAAACCGCTACATCACCGACCGCTTTTTGCCCGACAAAGCTGTTGACCTCATTGATGAGGCTGCTTCACTCATTAAGATGGAAATTGATTCAATGCCCATAGAGCTTGATGAAATTGAACGGAAGATTCGGCAACTTACTATTGAACGCGAGGCTGTGAAAAAGGAAAAGGATAAAGCCTCACTTGAACGACTTGCAAAGATTGAGGAAGATCTGGCTAACCTCAACGAAAAGAAGAAGGAGCTTTCGGTACAGTGGCAAAATGAAAAGAACATTATTTTGGAAATACGCAAAATTAAGGAAGAGATTGAAAACCTGCGTGCTCAGGAACAGAAGGCTGAACGTGAGGGCAATCTTAACCTGGTTGCTGAAATACGGTATGGTAAAATTATTGAGCACGAGAAGAAGCTAAAAGCTCTTAATGATAAGCTGACACAGATTCAGAAAGAGCGCAAACTGCTAAAAGAGGAAGTTACGGAGCAGGAGATAGCTGCCGTTGTTTCACGCTGGACCGGAATACCGGTAAGTAAGATGCTTGAAGGCGAAAAGGAAAAGCTCCTGAAAATGGAAGAAATTATTGAAAAGCGTGTGGTTGGCCAGGAGCAGGCAATACAGACAATAGCTGATGCGGTACGCCGCAGCCGTTCAGGATTGCAGGATCCTAACAGGCCAATTGGTTCATTCATATTCCTGGGACCAACGGGTGTAGGTAAAACCGAGACGGCAAAAGCCGTGGCTGAATTTTTATTTAACGATGAAAAGGCCATAGTACGCATTGACATGTCTGAGTATATGGAAAAACATGCGGTTGCGCGCCTTATTGGTGCACCACCTGGTTACGTTGGCTATGAAGAAGGTGGCCAGTTAACTGAAGCAATACGAAGAAGACCATACTCGGTGGTGCTGTTTGATGAAATTGAGAAAGCTCATCCTGATGTATTCAATATCTTTTTACAGATACTGGATGAAGGGCGACTGACCGACTCAAAAGGGCGAACGGTTGATTTTAAAAATACGCTGATTATCATGACATCTAACATTGGGACAGCGTATATATCAGATGCATCAATACCCTATGAACAGCGCGTCAAAGGAGTACAGCAGGAATTAAAGCAGCACTTCAAGCCTGAGTTTTTAAACAGGATTGATGACATTATCATATTCAACCCGTTGACGCGAGAGCACATCAACAAGATTATTATGATACAGCTTAATGAAGTTGGTAAACGGTTAAAAGAGCGCGGCATAAGCCTTGAATTAACACCAAAAGCATTGGAATATCTGGTTGAAGTTGGCTTTGATCCGCAGTTTGGTGCACGACCGCTTAAGCGTGCAATGCAACGGCATTTACTGAATCCGCTTTCAGTTAAGATTTTAGCTGGCGAAGTGATGGATGATGATACAGTGCTTGTTGACTTTAAAAACGGCCAGATTCAATTTAATGTTAAACGAAGCAAGCAGGAAAAAAAGGTTGTGTAACAAAAACGTTTGCGCACCGTTTGAAGGCGGTGCGCAAATGTTACTAACATTATTTAATTTAATTATTTAAAATACAATACCTGCCATTGCATACCATATAGGTGCCCAGGTTACATCGAAGTCATCGGTACCTCCGGTTGGCTGGGCTAAAAATCCAAAGGTAAGCCCCAGTAAATATCCGCCATCAAGCGCAAACTGAAGCTCAGCTGAAAAATTAAGAGCAAGACCGTCTGCACTTGTATCAATTCCTGGCTGAGATATATCTACAGTTGTACTTCGGTATCCTATTTCAAGGCCTGGTTTTATAGCTGCAGTTGGAGATATCATGAACTTGGGTTTAAATGTAAGACCAAATTCATACACGTCAACATCATAACTGGGATCTGTATCTGATGATGTTGCTGTATACTGTCCATATACACCAACTGAAAACATGGGGGAAACAAACTGATCAAAATAGGCTTTCAGAGTAAAGCCCATCTCAGTATCCTCGTCAGCATCTTCAATGCTAATAGTGCCCGGCAATAATACACCACCATAAAGGCCAATGTCTCTTGTCCTGTTGTCAAGATTTTCTGCAGCCATTCCAAACGATACCATTGTTAAGCAAACAAGCACGGCAAAGATAAGTTTTACAGTGTACTTCATAAAAACCTCCACAAAATTAATTTTTAAATTTTAATAATCTTTTATAGTCATTAAAATGATTATAAAAGGAATATCCAAAATACTATAACTGTGTGCAATAGCCTATGTTTACAACATAGGTTTTATATCCTGCATTATCGCCGCTTTCACTTACCTGCTGCATCAGGGAACTCAGTGAAAGTCCCAGTGGTACATATACAATATCAAAACCAAAATAGCGGCTTGTTATTGTGGGTGCAGTAACTGAGATAGAGCCAGAGCCCTGACCTTCAATATCATAATCCATATCAACATTACCGGATTGTCGGGTAATCATGACAAATGGACTTATGGTGAAGTCCTGTAATTTGAAACTTATCTGTAGTCCACCCTGGGGTCCTTTCATGGTTGTGGTTATGTCAACAGTTCCTTCATAACCTGGTAAATTTGAATCTATTCCGATGTAATTTCGCGAAAATCCAAAACCAATAAAGCCAATAAGTGATATCTGGTCATTATTAACTAACAGTATTTCTAAATCCAGTGGTAAGGAAGCAAGCCACATGCTCATATCCACTTCATTGCCAACGTCACCAGTTGCTCCAACCAGCATCAGCCCAACATCAAATGCCAGGATATCTTTAAATGCATACCGGTAAATACCGCCAGCACCAGCACCCCATACCTTAACATCGCCGGTAAGTGGTGGTGTGCTATCACCAGTGATGTACATCCCGGTTGCTGTAACACGTAAGTCTTTCTGGCCTTCTTTGAACTCAAACCATGGAATAGGTGGTGGGGAGATCATGAAGTTATTTTGCTGAGCAAAGACAGGAATGGAAATAAAGATTAACAAAACAAGACTTGCAAAACATAATACCCTTTTCATGGCAAACCTCCACTGTAATATATTTGTTAAATATAGATAGGTGTAAATTATGCAATGGTGGTTTTTAAATAGATAGGTATAAATTATGCAATGGTGGTCTTATTATATTATGCAAGTTTTGGTAAGGTAGATGGTTTTAACATTTAACAATTGTAAATATTTTTAAACGACAGCAACCTGCACAACTAATAATTGATTTGTTTTGAAAAATGCCTGACCGCTTGAAAAACTAAAGCTATATATGCACTGGTTCAATCCACTTTATGAGTACACCACATTAATTTAAGTATGTGTTATGTATAATATTTATGTCAAGCAAATTTTACAAATTTTAAAATAATTGACATCATTCTAAAGCATAGTATATTTTCAACAGTAGTAAAAGCAATCTACTGACACTACAAGGTGATGCCATGGACTATGAAATCTATGATGTGAACAATATTCTGCTTCCGGTGGAGCATAAGATTGGTGCCTTAAACCGTGCGAAGAATCTGGTTGCCGAGATGACGCATCCCAATATTGACTGGAAGTACATGGTCACCGAACTCAGAGCCTACCTGTATGACTACATGTATGATATAGTCCCTCACAGTGATAAAGTTTTGCCGGTTATCTTTCATTACCTTAAAGAAGCAACGGTACGAAAACGTGGTTCAACGCTGCGTGCCGCTGATACCTTTCTGGATCGCTATCTCTTTTTAATTAAAAAAGAAATTGAGGGCGATAGTTCCCTGGAAAATGTCACTGCCATGTTTGACAATGAGTCAATACATTTTTGCCAGATATTAATTGCCGACACTGCTGATGGGTTTTACCTGGAAGATGTTAATCTCAGGATTTTGCAATTATTAGAGCTATCGCTTAAAAGAAAAAAAGTAGATGAAACGCTTTTTGAACTGTGCACTGAAATTATAATAAACCAGTTTAAATTGTATGTTGATCGCAGTATCATAGTTGACGATGAAGAAGTGTATTCACTGCAAAACCTGTGGAGCATTGAGCATGAACACATACTTAAGCTTGAGCAGCTTGTAAAATCTGTTACTAAAAAAGCATATCAGGAAAAATTAATAAAAGCTAATGCTTTAAAAAACAGTAAAAAAGACAGGGCAACACTACTTGCTGAAATAAAAGAGTTGATTGATTTTCACCACAATACCACCTCATGGGAAAAGATCTGTATTGCTGCAAAAGAGTGCATTGCACAGAATGTCATAGAGTATGATGATGTGGTGCTGGCACTCCTAACGTTTCTGGTTAAAAAATCGCAGGAGGGCAGGGATGCAAATCTTCAGCTATATATATCACGAAGTGTTGCATCGTTATGCAGCGTGATGGTACAGCAGCAACGATTTGTGCTACTGCGACAGGTTGTTCAGATGGTTGTACCTGTGCTTGTTGCCGAGATTGAGCGTGGTGGCAATTATAATGCTGCGTTTGCAACTATCCTGAATATTGGCAAAACGGTTGTTCAGTCGGATAACCGGCAGATTATTGACCTTTTTGTCGATATTCTGGTACATGCAAAATTCTGCTTTCCACAATTTACCGGCATTGCTCAGGATTGGTCGGTTATGGTCAATGCAAGCCACCTTGCAAATATCCGTACGTGGCTTGAGCTTATTGAACTTAACCCGGTGTATATGAAGCGCCTGGCTGCAAGCCTTATTGCCAATCTTACGCTTGGTGGTGTATTTTTAAAAGATACGGATGTATTTCAGCGTGATATTTCACGCCTTTTAAACAGCAACTATAAAGATGTATTTTACCTTATCATATCGCTTGCGGCAGTGTTCCCTGCATTCTACCATGATATTGGTGCAACCGGCAACATCCGTGCGTTTACCGAGCGTGTTGACACCAATCACCAGATGAATGACCTCATACATTTTGTGCGCAAGCAGGTGCATGTAGAATCAAGCAGTCGTACGGTGGTGCTGTTACAGCGCGTGATGGACTTCTGGCTTACCGGCGACAAAGAGCTATTAAAAGGTATGGTGCCACAGGAAGTATATAACAACCTTGAGCGCACATTCCGTCTTATTAATTTAGATAATGAGTCAGTGGCACGAAGAATATATACCGAAATACGGCACTATTTCCCTGAACTGGTACATGAAAAATTCTGGGATTTCTTCTACAAAGTTGGTAAAAAGCGTTTTATGGATGTCATTGCGCAGCATACATTTGAAGGAATGGATGAGGATGAAAAAAAGGACGCTATTGAGTGTATAGTAGAATATTTTGACAAACAATTCCCGGCAGAGATGACCAAAATGCTCCACCATATTGCCGGTATGTTTGATATTGATACCTCACGCAGGCAGATATGGCGATTTTTATATGAGATACCGGATGATGACTTCAGGAAGATGTTTGAAAATGTACAGAAGTTAGATGTTTCAAATGTCAATATAGAGAAATTTATTACGTTCCTTCATGTGTACAGGATGATCTTTGATAAATACAATTTTTCTGATATACGAGCCATAGAAAAGCTTCATCAGTATGCACAGGAAAATCTTTTCAGCCCACCAGAAAACTTTTTCAAACGAATTGAAGGCAATGATGATTTTGACGCACTCGAAGCCATTCTGGAACTGCAACATACGTTAAAAAGTGATATTTTGCTATCCCAACAGGTATTTGAGCCAGTTGATACTATTGAGTTTAAGCGCCATATTGCGTTTGGCATACCGTCAATGTATGGCTCATATAAAGAAAAGAAGTTTGATACACTGAAAGTGTTCTTTCACTGCAATATAGTGAGGCTCCTCCTTTTTGAAAAGATACTGGAAAATATCAGCATTTATCCACATCAAAAAGTTGACTATGATGCAATCAAACGCGTTATTAAATTGTTTATACAATCTTTTGAAATTGATGGCCTTGCAAATCATGAGATGAGGGCTGTGACAAGCTTGCTTGATGCACCAAATTTGACATTAACACAGTTTCGTGATGTTATTTATAGCTTGCTGGTTATCCATGGTGAAATTTCGGACAGGTTTAATGATACGTTTAAATCAGTAAGCCGCATTGCAATTAAAAATATTGGCATTGACAACATAATCCATGATTTTATACCACCGGATCAACCTGCAAGTATTGAAGTTATTGTGGACAGGTTTTTACGTAACAGGGTGATGCAATCCCCATTGTTGCAGCTTTTAGACAATCTATTGCTCAAGCTAAAAGACAATCTTATTCATGAACTGTCATATTTGGGCAATGTGGTTATTCTCAATAAAGTAGATACACGCATACACAAAGGCAGACTTGTCCACATAATTGGAAAATACAGCGTGCAACATGACGAAACTGAACTATTTGCCCCACTGTGGGAAGTTGGTGCCAAAGCTCAGGGGTTAATTATTGCGGCAAATATTGATGGCATTAATGTACCTGAAGGTCTTGTCATCTCTTCAGAATTATATAAACGTATTAAAGATGGCAATATCAATAACCCGCGCTTTAAGCGAAAGCTCATATATATGTTAAAAAAATATATTGATGAATTTACTGGCTATCGATTTGGAAATCCTGAAAATCCATTACTTGTCTCAGTGCGTAGTGGTGCGGTGTTTTCAATGCCAGGTGTTATGGATACTATCACCAATGTGGGCATGACCGAGGACATTGTACCCTACTTTGCGCAGTATGATGAGTGGTTTGCGTGGGATTGTTACCGACGTGTAATTCATGATTTTGCAATATCAGCATTTGGTATGGACAGGCACATCTTTGAAAATCTTATGGCACAGGCAAAAGAGGAAGCTGGCGTTGATCTTAAAGAAAAGCTTAACGGCAAGCAGATGTCATTGCTAACACGCAAATATCGCTTTGCCATTAATAAAGCAGGTTATTCTGTGCCCAAAGACCCCTATGAACAATTATTTTATGCAATCATTGCGGTATTTCAATCATGGGATTCGGCCATTGCCCAGAACTATCGCCGCTTTATAAACTTATCCGATGACTGGGGAACAGCTGTTATTGTACAGCGGATGGTTTTTGGAAATCTTTCACCAACATCTATAACCGGTGTTGTTCACAGTCAGTATATTGAATATGAGGATGTTCAGATAGCGGGCGAATATAAAACCCGCGCCCAGGGGCATGATATTGTTAGTGGGGTTGCAAAGGTATTCCCCATCAGCGAGCAGCAAAAATTAAAATTTGCACGATTTGCCCTGTATCCATCCATGGAAAAGGCATATCCAGGACATTATGCAACATTACGTGATGCCGTTACGCGATTGCGCAAACGCTGGGATAATGACATTGAGGTAGAGTTTACGTTTGAAAACGAAAAGCTGTATATCCTGCAAATCCGTGGTATGGCCAAACATATGTTTGATATAGAGGAACTGGTTGAAACACCCCAACAGCTTCAGGAGCATCTGTTAGGGCAGGGGTTGGCAGCTTCAGGCGGGGCAGTATCAGGAAGAGCAGTGTTTGATATAAACCGCATAGAGATAATGCGCATGCGCTATCCAAAGGATAAGATAATTTTAATACGCCCAGAGACCAACCCGGAAGATGTGATAGGACTACAGAAATCAGATGGAATATTGACATCTGTAGGAGGGATGACATCGCATGCGGTGTTACAGATGCGCAGACTTGAAAAATCAGGTGTCAGCGATTTTTCCATAATGAAAATAGTAGAAGATGAAAATATAGCAATTATAAACCGTGAACAGGGTGGCAAAATAATTATCCGTGAAGGTGATTTTATAACAATAGATGGTAATACCGGCCATGTGTATTTAGGGTACCATGCTACCCGTAAAGCCCACCGGTAAACGTACCATATATAAAAAAGCTTGAAAAATTAAAACTAACTTTTTCAATGGACGTAATGAGTATAAATTTTACATTAGTTTTATCAGTAATTACTTTAATTTATATATAGAAACACTGGGTATGGGATTAGGTCCTGCTTGATATAATTACACAAAACAAGCATATGGAGGATTATTATGGCAGTATCACCAGATGCACCTATTGGTGTAATGGGCATTGGCCGAATTGGAAAGCTTTTGGTGTGGCTGTATGCTGCAAAAAAGCAGCATAAAGAGATTGTCATTGCAACCGGCAGAAAAACGGGTACATCGTTAGATGATTTAGCAACCTATTTTGAATATGATTCAACCTATGGCACCTTTGATGCGTTTATTGGTGGATTTAACGGAAAAAATGCGGTTGCAGTTAAGGACGGGCATGTATACCTCAATGGTGTGAAGCTGATATGGCTCAATGAACCTGAATATCGCGTGCCAGGCAATATACCCTGGAATAAATACGGCGTTGATGTGGTTTTTGACACCACCGGTAAGATGCTTGATCCAACGCGCAATGATGACAATTCGCTCAGGGGGCATCTAAACCACGCAAAGAAGGTTATACTTACTGCACCGTTTAAAGTAAAAGATAAAGGCAAACAAATTCCTGAGGATTCAATAACCGTAGTTGGCGGAGTTAACTTTGACAAATATGATGGCAACAAACATGCCATAATTTCCAATGCATCGTGTACTACCAATTGTTGCGCACCACCAATAAAAGCCCTGGTTGACCATTTTGGCGACAAGTTTATCTCATATGCGCTGACTACTGTCCATGCTGTAACCAATTCACAGTCAACGCTTGATGTGCTGCCAAAAGATGGCGATAAGGACACCCGCAAACGTCGCAGCATATTAAACAACATGATACCAACAAGCACCGGTGCTGCTAAAGCAGTGCTGGAAGTCATCCCGGAAGTACAGGCATTGGGTATTGGTTCTCAGGCGTCTTCAATACGTGTTCCGGTGAATACTGGTTCTATTGTTATACTGGATGTTTCACTGTTAGGTGATTATGACAATAAATACATCCATAACATATTCAGGCAATATTCAGAAAAGAATCCTGATATTATGTATTACTCTGAAAAGCAGCTTGTCAGTTCAGATATCATAGGCAGTACCTATTCCACTATCTACGATGCAGAATTTACTCATCACCGTACAACCAAACGAGGGGATAATTATTACACGATGGTTGACCTCAATTTCTGGTATGACAATGAATTTGGGTATGTATGTTCACTATCACGCCTTTATGACCTTGTTACGGGCAGGCGATAGTAACTGTAAATTAACCTTATTCTATTAAAAAGGGCGGCTAAAATCAGTCAGCCCTTTTTTATGATTGCTGAAGTTAAAAAAATATAATTGACAGCATAATATAATATAATTATATTTATAAAATAAGGAATAGATTTATGAAAGTATGTTATCCAATAATAATACTGTTAATATTAATTATTTTTTTCGCAGGTTCTACATATGCAAAGGATGTCCCTTATACATTAGATGATAGAGATCGTATAATACGAGTGGAAGTAAAAATAAATGAAATGGACAAACGCTTTGAGCAGATAGATAAACGCTTTGAACAGATAGATAAACGCTTTGAGCAGATAGATAAACGATTTGACCAGATTATTACTTTTTTGTGGATATTGACAGCGATTTTTATTGCAATAACTTCAGCAACCCTGGGATTTGCTTTCTGGGACAGGAAAACTGTTTTAAAACCTATAGAAGAAAAAGTTACTTCAAATGAAAAGAAAATTGACAGTGCGCTTGCTGCATTCAGAAAATTGGCAACTGTTGATAAGAAGGTATATGCAATATTGAAAGAGTTTAATTTGTTGTAATTATATTAATGTGTTCTTAAGCTCTGACCCCTTTTTACACCCACTCAAGTATCAAGGAATATTTTTTTCGGTAATACTCCTCATACCTCATAAACTTTGCTACCCTCTCAGCAAACGTTTTCCCCAGTTGTAAAAAGAAGTCATGATGATCTATGGGTACTCCCACATCGGCATCTTCATCTAAATATGCTCGTATGCTGCTGTAGTGGTATCTGGTAGGGTCAGAGCATAATCTTCCCCGTATGGGATTATAGGCTAAATACCACAATAACCACAACAAATAGTGAAACCCATCCTTTGCAAACTCTATGATGCT
>JARYLT010000055.1 GCA_029907515.1 Spirochaetota bacterium
ATTAGCGAAGGATACCTCTCACGGCTTCTATCAGGAACTGAAAATATATCACTTAAGAATTTTGCTAAAATACTTTTTAAACTGGGCTATGAGTTGCAATTATCTGGTAAAAAATTCAGTTTAGAAAATCAGAAGAATATGGTATGGGTAAACTTTGGGGAATCGCTTGAACCTGATTCCATTTCTATCCACAGTTCAAACAGGCAAAATGAATGGGGTAATAGTACTTACCAGAAGGCAGTTTAATTATGGATAAAGATAAACAACCAGGGATAAAAATTGATGCAATTCTACTTGTTGAATCTGTTTTTAAGAGAACACCAAATGTATCATTACCCATACCATTAAACATAAAGTTTAACATTAATAATACTATTAATAAAGAAAAAAAACAGTTGGTAACAGAAATGAAAGTTATGCTTAATAGTGAAAAAGATTCAGTTTATGCTTATGTTGTATATGTGGGTATTTTTTCGACTGCTGATGATGAAAATATGTCTTTAGAAGATTTTGCAGAAAAAATAGCACCTGCACACATTTATCCTTACATTAGAGAAGAGATACATATTTGTTCGATTAAAGCTGGTCTTCCACCAATAATTATTCAGCCATTAAATTTCTTGGCAAAGAGTGTAAAAAAGCAAAACTGATCTGATGATTAATTTGGTAATCTCCTCAAGCTACCCTTGCCACAGATGTTCAATCCGATTATGAAATACTACAAACATCGTTGAATCAGGTGCTTCCTGTTCTAGAGGTATACAAGCAAATTTGCTAAAATCATACCGAAACTCAAGTTTTTCTTCCCTTTGTCGTTCGATTGATGTATTCTATTCAACAATAAGGAATCAGCGAAACAACCTCAGCGGGTACCACGCTGGTTGGTCTTTGTGTTTTGAATAGAATTTGTTGAATTTTTTTGAAATACTCCCATGAAACAAGATCCTGTACCTTCTTCAGCCAGTTCGTTTCTTATTTTTTCTCTGCGTGTGAAAATGCTATATTTGCAAAACATTCCTAAGTTTTTGTTTCGCGTAGTATCTCCATCCCTCCTGAAAGTGATGATAATATTTATGACACTTGGGGGAAAATTAAACTATATTTTCAGCATATTCATATTGTATGAAATACTGTGTATCATTGAAGGATAATGAAAAAATTGGGCTTAAGGATAATATGAATAATAGGGTAGGAAAAGTGAAGTTATGGCAGGAAATAACTTTCAGGGCTGGTATGGGAAGAAACTAATTGTAAAGTTATTGTGTGTTCTATCTTACAACAAATGTTTATAAAGTAAAATAGTAAACTTTCTCATTTGCTAATTCCTGACATCTTACGCTTTTAAATGACATGTTTGGATTTTCTTTTTTAAAATTTTCGAATGCTTCTTTTTCGTTATTTCCTTTTTGCCAATCTAAAATCTGGCAATTTTCAGTCTGGTTAAGGTTATTATCTTCTGTAAAACCTTCTGTTGTATAAAATATGTAGGTTCGCATAAAGATATATAATCCCTCTTTTTAATTCTTTTTTATAATAAACGATAAACGCCAGGTGAAATAAATTCAATATAGTTTTTATCTCTTAAGAATTGAAGCTGCTGCCTAATTTTGTCTTTTATGTGTTTGTTATAAGGATATTTCTTCGCAAGAATTTGTTCAAATAAATATATTTCTTTAAGAGTAAACTCTTTTTTACCCAATATATCAATACATCTCATAATATCTAATGTCCACCCCTTTAATTCAATATTGTGTGCATCTCTTAAAAATAAAGTTTTATGCCAATTTTTTAAAATACTTTTTTTGTTCTCTACTTGCCCATTTTTTATATAATATATTTTTCCACTTTCAGGAATATTTTGTAGTAAAATGTTACACCCAATCCAGCCAGCACGTTTTGCTATTTTAGATAATGGTGGTCTTTTTTCGATAAGTTTTGGAATAAAAAAATGCTTTGGGATTACCATAAAATGCTTTATTTGATAATATGGCAGTGTATAAACTAAAAAGAAAAAATTTGGATTGTCATTGCTCCTTAACCTTTCAATCATTGTTTTGTAAGAACCATTAACAATTTTTTTTCCTAATAATTCCTTTTTGCTTTTTAATTCAAAGTCTTCAAGACAATTTTGGCAATAAAAATCTCCTACTGGTTTATTATTAACATATTTATAAATAATATCTCCACAGTTCGGACAAAAAATTTCATTTGTGACCCAATATTCTGTCATTATTCTTATTGCTTGAGATTTACTTTTATACTGTGAAGCTAAAGATATGTTAAGGTTTGTATTCATAATGAGCAAAATTTACTTTTTTTACACAATTATATCTATTGTTTCATCAGGAATGTTTTTCATTATTTCAATTGCATTCCCCACATACAGCTTCAGTATGTCTTTATATGAATAATATGGTTTAACTTCCATTTTATCTCCAGACACGTATCATTAACTATAACATCACATATTTATTGTACATTAATAATTTTGTCAAGTCCATATACCCGGTGTGCTTTTTTACAATATGCATCGTATTGTAATCGTAGTTTTTTATTTATCTCTTTTTTTCTTGACGAATTGCATACACTTCAAAGAATTTGCCAGGTTAATGATTGGTAATTAAACTATGAAATTTAAATTATTTTTACTGTTTGTTGCATGCGTTGCAATAGCACTTTCGTACCTGTATGCGCCGCAAGTTTACAGGTACTATCTCACAGTATACTATCATAAAATCCTTAAAATGGATGAAGCAGCATTTGTGAAAAAAATAGAAGATGCTTATAAAAACAACGATTATGCCACAGTACAACGGTATTGTGACCATGGCAGCATGCTGTATCCTGCAAATAAAAAAATTAAAAAATATACCGGATTGTATTTACTATCGCAGGATAATGTAAAAGGTGCATTTATCCTTATTGCGTTAGATGACATCCCCAATGATACCCGGCAGTTAGAAAAAATCATTAACATTCTTGATGCAAATAAATCGTATAAAGAAGTTGTTATGGTGGTAAGAAAAAAAGGTGCACGCACTCCTTTAATGCAGTTTTGTTATGGGAAAGCACTTTTTTTTATGGGTAATGACAGGCAGGCTTTGATAGTTTTAAAACAGGCCTATGGCACCGGAATACGTGAATCGGATTACTTTATTGGGGCAAGCTATCACCACCTGAAAGATTACAACAATGCTCTTGTATGGTACAAAAAAGCATTAAGCCGTGAACCTTCCAATCAGGAATATATTAAGGCAATAGCCTCACTGTATAAACAGATGGGTGATTATCCAGAAGCAACACAGTATATCATGCGCTTGCAGCAATAGTTAACGGAGGAAGTTATGAAGCATGAGTTAGATTATTTTTTTCATCCCGATGGTGTAGCTGTACTGGGGGCAAGTGAAAATCAGCGAACCGGTGGTTTTCATATCCTGCGAAATGTGCTGGGTGGATATACCGGGAGAGTGTATCCTGTTAATCCACGATATGCCGAACTATTAGGTGTGAAATGTTATCCTGATATACAATCCATTCCTGATACATTTGAATGCTTAATTTACTTTATCCCTGCGCGGTTTATTCTGGATACCATTAAAGAAGCAGCAAAAAAAGGGGTCAGAGCAATAATAATTGAGTCAGCCGGTTTTGCTGAGGTTGGCAGCCAGGGGCAGGCGCTGCAACAGGAGGCGGTGGCACTTGCAAATAGCCTGGGGATACGGCTGTGGGGTCCAAACTGCATGGGGTATCTTGATGGTCATACCCGCAATGTCTTTTCATTTATGTACACTGACAAATGGAAAACATTAATGAAGCCGGGAGACGTGTCGCTCATTGTGCAGAGTGGCATGCTGTCAGCTGGCTTTTTGATGTCGGTACTGGAGCGTGACAACATTGGTATAAGCAAGGTGTGTTCTATTGGCAACAAGTGTGATGTCAATGAAATAGATTTGCTTGATTATTTTTGTGGCGATAGTGAAACGGGAGCAGTGGGTTGCTATTTAGAATCAATTGTTGATGGGAAAAAATTTTTGCAGATTGTGAAAAACACCCAAAAGCCGATAGTTGTTTTAAAATCAGGACGAAGTGAACATGGTAAAAAGGCTGCAATGAGCCACACAGCTAGTTTAGCCGGTAATACAGCGGTACAGGCTGGTGCGTTTAAACAGGCTGGCGTTGTGCAGGTGATTGACCTGTATGAACTTATTGATACCGTAAAAGCGTTTTCATATATAAAGAACTATCGCCCTGATAAAGGGGTTGCGCTCATGACATTTTCCGGAGGTGCAGGCATTGTAACAACCGATTTGATGGCTGATTATTCTATTCCGCTTGCAAACCTTTCCGATGATACACTGCAGGCAGTGCAAAAATTATATCCTTCATGGATGGGGGCCTCCCATCCACTTGATCTGTGGCCTGCTGTTGAACAGAATGGACTTGATGCAGTGTATACCGCTACCGTAGAAGCATTAATGAGTGATACATCTGTTGATTCAATCATCGTTGAATGTTTTGCAAGCCGTTATTATGATCCTGCTTTTTTTAAGGATATTGGTAACATGATGCGTACCCATAAGAAGCCAGTGGTGTTATGGCTTGTTGGTGAAAAGGATGTGGTTGAAAATTATAAGATGCATGCTGAAAGTTCAGGTATTCCTGTATTTGGTGAAATTGGCAGGTGTATTCAGATTATACAGGCTTTACGGTTTCATTTCAGCAAGCGCGGAAAAATGTGAAAAAACCCGGCCTTTAGAGCCGGGTTTTTTAATTGTACTTATGGATAAATCACTATTAAGGCACTTCAATGTAATAGCCATCTGTAATGACAAGCGGTTCAACCTGGCCATAGTATGAGGTAGAAGTTGTCTGTACACCTACATTATGCCCTGATGGATTTGTATATGATGACAGTAATAAATGGTCAGGGGCATTAGCTGTAGCTGTTACCTGATTAATATAATTTCTCCAGTATGAAGATGTATCGGTTGACCTGTCAAAACCAAACGTATTGACAATCTGGTTGGCTATTTTTTCATCGGCTCCTGTACCAAATAAACCTTCTATATCAATGATAAATGCACCAAATCCTCCCGCCTCATCACGAACCATATTTTTAACTGATGTATAGAGTGAATTGGCACATTGTGTAACAAGTGCTGGTGGTATTGTAGCTACAGCCATTGTCTTGCCGGCAAAATAGTTAGCATACCAGCATGTACCCGAACAATGGTTGCCACGGCCAGTAATGTAGTAGTTGGCATAGTCAAGCTGATACATATTGACATATGCATGTACACGGTAGTAAGCTTTGAGGTAATTGAAAACATCTGCAGCAGCATTCAGGTATTGCCTGTACAATGCTTCATTTGCAACAGTGGGTTTAAGTACAGCGCCACCCGCAGCATGGAAATTTAGCGTTGTATTATACGCGGTATCAATATCTTCAGTCAGAATACCAGGAAGCCCATTGCTTAATCTTGTTGGATCAAGGCGTTTTGGTGTTGTTTTGATAAACCAGATGTAGTTATACTCTATCGGTATCTGGCTGACATACATGGTATTATGGCGGATATTATATCCATTATCAACAGCCATTCCGCTATGGCTCCAGTAACAACCCAGAATAGCAAGCAGGTCCATAATAAACCCGGGGCTGGTTGAAAGGACAATATCGCCTTTTTGAGCATTAATGCTCATGGGCACATAAACCCATGCTGCAAATACTGTTGTGCTGGCAAAGAGCACAAGCACAATAAAACAAACCTTTGTTAAAAATTTCATAGAACCCCCATATAACATTTAAGTGTTATTCACCGTGAGATAGGAAATAGGATCGTTTGCAAAATGAGTGATTATTCACTCAGTGCGGTGTAATTTGCTGTATCTAATGCTATAAGCTGAAAATTGTCAACTAAAAAATACCATATAGTCGGTATTTTATTAAAATTTTTAATTATAGGGTCAGAGCCTTAAAAATCCTTTTATTTGGAATAATTTTTTATACAGTAACAAAAAAAGATTGAATCTCACTAAAGTTTGCTTAAGATTACTGTATTACCAATGCAAAGTAAAATTCTTTTCTTAACCGGTAGGGTATACATACTATATTTATCAGGCAGGTGGGGGCTATTAATGAGAAATTTTGCAAGCATTTTAACCTTTGTCATTGCTATAGTTGTTTTTGCATCTTCATGCGCTACGCTCAATACCCAGGATACAAAACTTGTGGATCAGCTGAAAGCTGAAAACAGGGTTTGTTCGCAGAACCTGAACCTCTTTATGCGTGAAAATGATGTGCTGAAAGCTGAAAACGCAAAATATAAAAAGGAGAACGTAAATCTGCAATCAAGGAATAACCTGTTGCAGTCAGACCTCAATGCGTTGCAGACAAAATATAAAAATGATATTACAATGTGGAATCAGCGGTATGATTCACTACAGCAAAAATATGATGTTTTTGTAAAGCAGAGTGATGTTAAATTGCAGGAACTGGATCAGCGCAATAAAGAACTTGAAAAAAAGATGGCAGATGAAATAGCGCGGTTAAATGAAGTTATCCGCAAACAGGAAGTTGACTTTATTAAAGAAAAAGAAAACATTGTAAACCAGAATGCAAAAAAAGAGATAGAATACCAGACTGCTATCGATAATTTGCAGAAGCAGGTGACATCATTAACGTCGGAAAAAGAGCAGCTTAAAAGTAAATTAGCTGAGGCCGAGGTGCTCATTCAAAAAATCCAGAAAGAACTGGATGAGATGAAAAAATCCAGTATAACAGAAATTAAGAAGGCTGAAGATACTGGAACTGAAACAAAGAAAGACGAGCAAAAAAAAGAAGAAAGTAAATAAACAATGCGTTTTGGTTATTACATCATTACAACATGCATTTTTGTAATGGCATTCTTTACCGGTGTATTTGCGTATGATACGCTCACTATCATTGCAACAAGCAATCTTAAGGGAAATTTTTCACTGGATATGGATGATGGTACTGATCCGCTATTATCAGTTGCCCGCGGTATCATTGCAGAGCGTGCATCTAAACAGGTTGATTGCTATATTGATTTAGGCAATGCATTTTCACCAGGTGTGCTGTCTAAGTACAGTTATGGTGCTGTAATGCTTGATTATTTTGAATTTTTACAGTGTGATGCTGTGCTGATTGGTTCACACGATATTGCTGTTGGATTGCGTAACCTGGAACTGGCATCGCGGAGCCGCTCAACACAACTTCTATCGCTTAATATTACAGTAGACAACAAACCAATTTTCAAGCCATACTGGGTATACAAAAAAAATGATATATCAATTGGCTTTGTTGGTATTACTTCATCAAAAGGCATATTCGATATTGCAGAGAAAAGCATGTTAAGCATTTCGCTTGCAGGATATGCTGAGTATCTTACCAGCACCATTGCGGCACTCAAAGGAATGGGGTGTAAATACATTATTATACTATCAGGTCTTTCAGCAGATCAAAACATGCTTCTCATGAAAGAATATCCTGATATAAACCTTATACTAGCCGGGGGCGATGCAGCAGGTCTGTACTATGATGTCTATGCACCACGTGTTGACCTGGAAGACGGGCGTTCGGTGATTACACTTTCAAAATCAAATGGTCATTATACTATCAAACTTGGATTGAAAGATAACCTTGTTTGTGAAACCATACGTTTTTCCAGTGCAGATAAAAAGGTAACCGATAGCTCCTATACTGACCTGGTTGATCGGGTCAATCTGTGGAAAGAGCGGTATATGGAAATTGGAACAGCAACACTGGCTGACAATTTCCCGGCAACCAATGTATCATCAGTAACTATCGCCCATTTGCTCCGCCACTACTATAATGCTGAGGTTGCTGTTGTTACTGTGAGCGATATATTTGCAACAACGTTAAGCGGGAAAATTACCAGCATTGATGTGCAGCGGATTATTCAGAACGATTACACCATTTTTACCTACAGGCTCAGTGGTAAACAGATACAGACAATAAGTAGCGCTTCTTCACTTATTTTCTCAGGGCTTTCTGCAGGGAAAATTCAGGGTGTGGCGGTGGATCCTGACAGGATGTATCGTGTGGTTTCAACCCAGTCGGCCTATGATACAATAGCTGCTATAGTGGGTGAGGTTTCGTATACCAATACATGGACTCCACTGTCATCAGTGATTACCAATGATATACAGGGGAATAAAAACATTGCTAAAGATGATTTTTCATACTTAGATAACCGTTTCAGGCTTACGGTTGATATTAACCTTTCAAATATATATGATAACTCAGTGATTACAACCGATGATACGGCTTCCACACCTCCTGGCATGCCATCACAAACATATAAAAAGTGGGGTATTGAGGATAGTGCTGATATTACGGTCTATAATCAGTACCACCGATTGACAGTCACTCCCTATATCTATTACATGCGGCAGGATGAGCTATACTTGCAAAATTTACTGCGCGGGACGCTTTTTTATACGTTTACATTTAACCCATATATAAATCCGTATCACAAATCTCAGGTTGATACGGTGGTGGTAAAAAAAGAAGACGGGTTGCGCCCAATTTTATTTCGTGAAACGGTTGGTGCATCCTTTGTATATAGCTATTTCAGTGGCAGGTTAGGCTTTGGTTTTGAAAAGCAAACGCAGGATCCTGAAAAAAATTTGCTGTATGGTGCTGAATCCATTTTTCAGATACAGATACCTTTCTGGGATTATTTTACCTACACCTTTAACGTAGATAATTTTATCTCGGTTCCTGAAGGTGGCGATAGTACCTATCAAATAAGGACTGATATACGCAATGCCGTAAGCATTAAAATTAATACATGGCTTTCATTAACAATTCGACACAGGTGGTTTTACTATAATCCGCTTGATACGCAAATACCATATACCTATACCCAGCTTTTAATAAGCCTTGATGTAAAAGCAAAGTTTAAAGTTTTTTAACTTGTTTTATTCATTATAGTGTGGTATCTTGTGTATGGTGATATTTAGCGATAGTAACTGAATAGATAACTGGCTGCGTATATTATTTTCAAATAGTATGCACTCACCGTAATCCCATCGTATTATTCTTCCTGACATCCCTAAAAAATCACTACGCAAACAAGAAATGTGCTTTGAGTATAATTTTTTGTTGATTTAATTATTTACATTTCGTAAATTAAGTAAATGTCTAAAAATGAGGTATCAATGTCCAGCTTAATAGTATTATTGCTAAACAGAGCGCTGCGTGACCAGATTTCTGAGGTTTTTACACAGAAGGGATTTCAATTGTCTTTGGTGGAACGCGATGGATGCAGTAAAGAATCCATTAACAAAAGTACTCCTGATATTGTGTTGTTTGATGTGGGCATGCACAGTGATGATGACTTTTTACTGTATTTAGATATTGTACGCTGGAGTAAAGTGCCGGTATTACCGGTAATATACCGTAAAGAAAATTCCCACTGTACCATGTTAAAGGCCCATGAATTGTTAAAGGATGTTGAAGCAATTTTACTTGGAACAGATTATTCTGACCAGAAAGAAAATCTTGCCACTGTACGGGAGTATCCGTTTGCACTGACACATTACCATGATATATACGAAACAATACCGTATGCTATTTTCATGCATGACCTGCATACAGGAGCAGTGCTTGATGTTAATAAAGCTGCTACAGAATTGTTTGGGTATTCACGGGATGAATTAATGCACGAAAATCCTGCAATTGCCTTTCCACAGAATAGTGAATCAACACTATCAAATGCAATGAAGCATATTGATGTGGCTGCGTCACAGGGTGCACATACCTTTGAATGGTGTGCATATAAAAAGAGTGGCCAGGTGATGTGGCTTAAAATACATCTGACGTTGGTTTCAATATCTGGAAGCAAACAGATAATGGCAGTGGTGCACGATATTACCCGTGAACGGCAGTTACAGAAAGCACTGGAAGCAAGTGAAAAGCGATTTAAGTCAGTATTTGAAGAATTTTCTGATGGGCTAATGATTATTGATAAAGAGGGCATTATTGACTGCAATACCGCAGTTGAAGTAATGTTTGGCTATTCTAAAGATGAATTGATTGGCCTTCATCCTGCACAGCTATCACCACAAAAGCAGCCTGATGGGTCGGATTCACGAATGCTTTCCAATACAAAGATACAGGAAGCTTTGCAAAACAAGACAGCACCATTCAGATGGTTGCACAGGCGGAAAAACGGACAGGATTTCTGGACAGAAGTTACACTGGTATTGATTACGCTTGATGGGGTCAATGTTATACTATCTATCGTCAAGGATATCAGCGATATAGTACAATATGAATATGACCATGAACAGTTACAGCAGCACATATACCAGTTACAGAAGATGGAAGCTATAGGGACATTGACCAATGGTATTGCGCATGATTTCAATAACATGCTTACCAGTATTATTGGCAACCTTAACCTTGCCAGTATTTATATGGAAAAAAAAGATTTTGATTATACAAAGGAACTGCATCATACTATTGAGTCAGCTATAATTTCAGCGTCGCAGGCAGCGGATTTAGTAAAAAAGCTTTTGACGGTATCACGTAAAACAAAGGGGAATGTTGAAAAAGTATTGATACAGGAAGTTATTAATGATGTCAAAACAATCTGTACCAGCAGTTTTCCAAAGATTGTGCATGTGTTTTATAACATTGATAAAGAGCCTGTATATGTCAATATTGACAGGGTACTATTGACACAGGCACTGATTAACTGCTGCATTAATGCTTCGCATGCAGTTACATTGATGCGAAGTGATGGTCGTGAAGGTGGCACTATTACCGTAGAGTGTACAAATAGTATGTGTCCTGAACATATTTGCGCAGTACATCCTGAAGCCAACAGTGATGCGGTGTATGCGGTAATATCCATCAGTGATGATGGTGTTGGCATGGATGAAGAAACACGGCAGCGGATATTTGAGCCATTCTTTTCCACCAAGGACAAAACTATAGGAACAGGTCTTGGGCTTTCCATTGTATATTCAACCATTACCAATGCCGGTGGATTTATCCATGTTGATTCTGTACCCAACAAAGGAACTACAATAAGTTTATATCTGCCTGCGGTATAGTTTTTAACGCATACAATACTTTATACTAAATAATGACATTCGCCAGTGAACGTTTCATTTATGATCCATTCCACATCGCGTCATCCTGAACTTGATTCAGGATCTCAAATAAGCATATCAACAATGAGTCGGAGCTGTCCCAAAAGTCGTTTCGATACAAATTTCGCAACGCTCATTGAGTAATTTTGCCAGATTTTGTGGCAAAATTGTATCGAAATGAGCGAGTATTGCGATTTAATGTTTGCAAAATTTACTCAACGACCTCTTTTGGGACAGCCCCCTAAGATTAAGTATCAATTTCAAAATGACTATGTAAGAATAGATTCTGGATCAAGCCCCAAATGACGTTATATGTAGATTATAAGTCAAACTCAGAATAATGGTATAGTTATCAATTTATTATAGAATAAAAAGTATACCATTTGATAGCATGTGTGTAAAGATGCTTGCAAACAAAGAAAATCTATACGCAACAAAACATAACATACTGCTGAACACAAAATATGCTGCAAATTCCAGCGGTGTGTTGGGCAGGTGAATGGTTGCAAATACAAATGAAGCAAAAAACCATGAAGCAGTAAACCCGTAGTGTTTGCCACCGTGCAGAAAGATGATCCCCCTGAAAAAAAGTTCTTCAGAAAGCGGTACTGCTGTTATAGCAAATATCGATGCAATGATTGAAAGTTTAGTAACCGGTACTGTATTATGAGGAAAAATAAAGGAAAAGATAATAACAATTGCAGTTGCTGCTATGATAGCCATCAGTATATCAAGAATTGTATGTGAAGGTTTTACCAGCTGAAAAAAAGGTTTCCCCATAAGCTTACCAGCATACATCATAATAAAAGGCACAAGCACTGCATGGAGCCCGCCATACTGGAGAATATAATACATAGAATTAATGATATGCCATCCGGATGAAACTAAAACTGAAAGAATGATTATGATGCCAGAGATGATACATGAAGCAATAATGCTGATATCGCGTATGTGCTTTGTATTAATCTGGATGGCATTGATAATATCAATGGTTTCTTTCAGTATGGTAATTTCCTGTTGTATTGATAGTGATGTAATGTGTTGTAAGCCTTTGTTTAACGTTACCTGTTGTTTTGAATCCAGCGCTGTTAAACACCTGCTTTTAACAGGTTGCGGTAGAAGCCAATAGATATATGCTGCTTTAATATAACCTTTCATGCTTACGCAATTATGGTGAAATTATTGTTATTTTCAAGCAAAAATACTCATTTGACTTTTATGCGTAAAGAAGGTAGATTGTATATACAGTAAAATTGCTGCATTAATGTAGTTGAAAAGTATAAATAGTATAAAACGTACTTTTTAAAATTTTATTATTGCTACAAAAGAATGCATAATAAATCTATGCAATTTTCACTGTCATCAAAAAATTAATTGAAAAAACAGTCCAGTTGTACTAAAATTGGTCAAGTATTGAAAATATAAGGTAATCATGGCAGAACAGATACGCACTATAACAGATAGAGGGCAATTCCCAAAAGTGTTTTCTCTTTTTTTTGCCAATAATGATGTTTTTTTAAGAACTGCCAGTGGGGATTTAAAAATAGTCTATATGGGTTTTGCTGATGGGACTGCAGCATTTAAGATTCCCTATGTAAAAAATATGCCTGATTCCTGCATTATGGTTACCCGCAAAGATGGCTATATCATCAATGGCGTGTTCAAGTTAAAAGAAAAAGATGCTGATGATATGTATGTCTTTTATCCTGTACAGTTTCAGATAATTTCAAGTCCCCGAAAGGAAGAAAGAATTGAGTTAGGCACAGGAAAATCAGTATTGTTTATTACTAACCTTATTTCTGATTATATATTGCAGAATTCGCTGGCGCTATCGCTGAAGAAAGTAGATAATGTTAAGGAAATTTTGCGGTTTGATTTAGAAAAACGTTTCCCCTATGTAAAGATATATTTTTTGAATGAGGGAATGGCTGATCCCCGAATGAAATATTTTTATGCCAATCCTGTACCGTATTTTATTCCCAATATGAATGCACAGCCTGATGCTAAAGGTCAAAAAATGTTCAATACCTATGTAAACGAAATCTATTCAAAAGATTACATGCTTCAAAACAGAAAGAATTTAATAGCCGAGATTGCAGTGCCGGTATTATATCATGGCAAGATACCCTATGGCTACATACAGGTAAATAGTGATAAACCATTGACTGATGGCATGTTTTCGGTGATAAAGCGGTTAGGGGTGGTTGCAGATGAGCTGTTTAAAAAGAACAAGCTTTTTGTTCCTGAAACAGATCGCCTTCTTATTGCTGATGCATCATTTAGTGGAATTGGTATTGTGTTCAGGGAACGAAAGTATATACGATATTTTAAAGAAGGAAGCTATGTTATTGGGGATATTCTGCTTCCCAATGGTGCCAGGGCCAACGTATGGTGTGTGGTGCGCCATATTGTTTTAATGGAAAATAAGATCATTAAAGTTGGCTGCCAGATTAAAGACATAGATGCATTGAGCGAAGTCCATTACCACGAGTATTTAGAATCCGCTGGCGCAAAAGATTAAGTAGCCTGCCAAATAAAAATCTTCATGAACTAACAAAAAATTCCGATAGGTAACAGTAGTATCCTTATATCCAAGGAGGGAGTTCATGAATATTAAAGACCTGCAATCTATCATTTTACAGGAGATAGATATATATAGCACGTTAGTACAGCTGGAAGAACAGAAGAAAGAAGCCATTACAGCCTTCAATGGTGATTTGCTTTTTTCATTATCAAAAGACCAGGAAACATTAATCCTTAATCTGGAAAAGCTGGAAAAATCACGGCAACAGTTCATCAAAACCCATGTAACCGGCCATGCGTTTCAGCCACACGATATAACGCTCAAGGACTTTATTACGCTAACCCGAATGCATGATAACGAAAATCTTATAGTGCAGGCTCAAAAGCTTAAAGAAACAATTGAGAAATTTGCACGCCTTCATGAAGCCAATAAGAAGCTGATACATGATAATATAGAGTTTTTTAATGTAATCCTGACTTCATTGCGGAAAGCGGTAACAATTGAAACAGGGTATGGGCCAGAAGGATTGGCAAAACGCAGTGCCAGCGGGTCAGTATTGATGAATAAAACGGTGTGAGGTGGTATATGAATTCAACATTCATGGGAATAGAAATTGGTAAAAAAGGGTTACTTGCCCACCAGCAGGCATTGCATGTTACCGGTCACAATATTTCAAATGCTGCAAATGAAGAATATTCACGCCAGCGCGTGGTCATAACAGCGTCTGATCCATTGTATGTGCCGGCATTAAACAGGGCTAACCAGCCTGGCAATATTGGCCAGGGCAGTGAAGTGGCAATGATTCAGCGCATCCGTGATGAATTCATTGATGATCGCATCATGGTTGAAAAGCAGGCCTTTGGGTACTGGAAAGCGCGTAATGATTTTATCTACCAGATTGAAATGGTGTACAACGAACCATCAGACCAGTCAATACGCAGTCGGTTAGATGCGTTGTGGGAAGGATTTCAGGAATTGTCAAAATATCCGGAAGAGCGTTCAACCCGTGAGGTGGTTAAGGAAAAGGCGATAGCTCTGGCAAATGAAGTGAAATATACGTATGGCAAATTGTATGAACTTCAAAAACAGGCAAACAGGCAGATTGGGCATACTGTGGAACAAATAAACGAATATGCGCAGACTATCCGCGATTTGAATGAACGAATACTGAAAGCCGAAGCGTTAGGCGATAATCCCAATGACCTTAAAGACAAGCGTGATGCATTGATAGAAAAGCTGTCTCAGCTTGTCAATATTAATGTCAGCCGCACCGATAAGGATGAGCTTATTGTGTATATTGGTGGGGAAAACCTGGTACAGGGTGAGGTGTTCAGGCCACTTGCTGCTATTGAGGATCCGGACAACAATGGTATGTATAAGGTACTGTGGAAACAGACACTCACTGATGTTACTATTCAAAGCGGTGAGTTAGCAGGCCTTATTTCAATACGTGATGGGGTTTTGCGCCAGAATATAAATGACGTCAATGCATTTGCAATAAATCTAACTGACCTTATTAACGAAGTGCACCGTGATGGCTTTGGGAAAAACAATCAGACAAATAATAATTTCTTTAAACACATTGCGGTAAGCGACAATGTGGAGGGAAACTTTGACCTTAACAATGATGGTATCAATGATGTAACAGCACTCTTTAAAATTTCAGGCAACAATAAGGTCGATGCTTCCGCTGCCATTGGCATTACCGGTACACTTACCTTTGTGAAGAACAACGCGCTGGATCAGGAAATCAAGATAAATTATTATGCTACTGATACGCTGCTTGATGTCATCAAGCGTGTCAACGATGCAAAGATTGGCGTTGTGGGATACATCAATCATAACAGCCAGTTAGCTTTCAAAGCCACTATCGCCGAAGATACCGATAAGAAAAATTTTATTATACGGCACCTGGAAGATTCAGGGCAACTATTGGTGGGGTATGCAGGTATTTTGAAAGAGTCAGGCCCCCAGGGTGCATTTGATTATCGCAGGGTGGATGATATACGCAAAATAATTGCATCGCGTGAACATATCACCATCACGCCCATGTTTAATCCCGCATCGTATATGGATATTGATGATGCAATCAAATACGATATTGATTCAATAGCTGCTGCAAAAGGAAAAGATTTGGGTGGTACTGGCGACTACAACACATCAAATGGTGTTGGTGATGGATCCAATGCACTGGCACTGGCAGCACTGAAGCACAAGCACGCCATGATAGATTCAAATGCAACGTTCAATGACTTTTATACATCGCTTATTTCACGCATTGGTTCGCAGGGCGAGGAAGCAAAAGACCGAATTGCCAGCCAGGAAACATTGCTTAAAAATCTGGCCAATCTTCGTGAGTCGGTATCGGGAATTAACCTGGATGAAGAGATGGCCAACATGGTACAGTTCCAGCACGGTTACAATGCTTCAGCGAGGGTGATTGCCATGATTGACCGAATGCTGGAAACTATCATCAAATTAGGCCAGGGGGTATAAGCCATGCAACGCGTAACCAATCAGATGATTAACAACACCATGATATACAACCTGAATAAGCATCAGCAGGAAATGGATAAAATGCAGGATATGCTGGCTACGGGGAAAAATGTGCAGTTCCCGCGTGATAATCCTGTGGCCGCCACCAATCAGATGCTGTATAAGACTGCACTGGTTGAAATAGAGCAGTATATTAAAAACATTGACGAGTCAAAATCAAAATTGAGTGAGGTTGATTCGGCACTGCAATCGGTCATTCGGATTTTTCAGCGTCTGCGTGTTCTGGCAGTTCAGGGTGCACATGGCATCTATACTTCATTTGAACGAAAGGAGGCCGCAGCAACCGAAATAAATCAAATGTTAGAAGAGCTTGTCAACATAGCAAATATCAAAGGGGCGACAGGTAAGCCCATCTTTGGCGGCTATCAGACAGGAACTGAAAATATACCTGATCCATTTGTCCCCATCTATCAGACACTTACTGCAGGCAATCAGGGAAATGCCATGATAGGCGTGCAGTACCGTGGCAATATTGGCAAGATACTGCGCGAGGTTGCAAGCGGTGAGTATCTGGATGTTAATGTTCCGGGAAACTGGGCATTCTGGGCAACCAATCAGGTGCTATCGGCTAATAAAGACGTGTCACAATACCGAGCGCTTGCCACACAGTCGTTTAAGATTGATGGAGTTTCAATTCAGGTTGCTGCAGGTGATACCATTGATATGGTTATCGATAAGATTAATAATGCCGGCCTCAGTGTAAAAGCATCAATAGGTGCGCGCAACAATTTAGTGCTTGAAACAACGGTTCCGCATGCTATCTGGCTTGAGGATGAAGGCAGCGGAACATTTTTACGTGATGCTGGCATGATAAATCCTGATTTTCCCAATCCACCAAACAATATTGACCCAACAGTGTCGGTAAGTGGCATGTCAATTTTTGATATGGTTATACAACTGCGTGACGACCTGGTACGTGGTGATCAGGAGCTTGTTGGTGGGCGGGACCTGGGACTTATTGATATGGCGCTGGATAATGTGTTACGCCACATTGCTGCAGTGGGTGCAAAGGAAAACCGCATTGAAGAACTGGCTAAACGTTCAGAATATGCAAAGAGTAATATACTTGACATACTGGCAAAATCTGAAGGGATTGATTTCCCAGAAACCATAATGAACTTCCGATGGCTTGAATCAGTACACAACTATGCGCTGGCAGTTGGTGCGCGGTCAATAAAGCCCACACTGATGGATTTCCTGCGATAATTACACTATGAAGAGGTGCTACCGTTGGTAACAATTGCAACAAAACCATTTGGGCAAATTGAAGTTGATGAACGGCAGATCATTGATTTCCCTGAAGGCATTTACGGGTTTGAGGAAATTAAAAAATTTGTCATTCTTGATGCCAATGAAAAATCACCGTTTAAATGGCTGCAGGCCTATGATGAACCTGATTTAGCCTTTGTGATTATACGTCCCATAGATTTTATGATTCAGTACGAACTTGAAGTTATGCAGGAAGATTTAGAGGATATAGGTGCAAAAAGCCCTGACGAAGTAATAGTGTTTGCGATAGTTACCATACCAGAAGACCCTTCCAGGATGACAGCCAATCTGCAGGGGCCAGTCCTTATTAATCCTAAAACCCGCAAAGGCAAACAGGCCATATCACTGAGTGATAAATATACGGTGCGCCATTACATCCTGGAAGAGATAAAAAAAGCACAGGTGAAGGGGTGATTGCATGCTGGTACTGGCGCGAAAAGTTAACGAAAGCATCATGATTGGCGATGACATTGAGATAGTCATTATAGATATTAAGGGCGATCAGGTTAAATTAGGAATCAAGGCACCAAAATCTGTTGCTGTTCACCGTAAAGAGATTTATGAGGAAATACAGAAAGAAAATATTGCTGCCATGCAATCGCAGTTAAAGCCGGATACACTGAAAGATATTACCAATATATTACAGACTCATAAAGAAAAAAACATTGACAATTCCAAAAAATAGCTATCAATAATATACATCTCCCAACCAATATGATGGATGTAGAGAGGACCCATAATGCCTGATATTATTGTGCAAACAAATGTTGCATATCTTGTGGCTATATTTTTTATTATTTTTATAATCCGTGAGATAGTTTCTTTTAAAAAGATATTGAAACTAAAATATATTTTTACACCTCTTATCACCTATATTGTCATCATCATTGCTTTATACTTATCGTATGTTCGTGGTTTTACAGTATATAATATCTTTATTATTGCAGGGCTTGTATTTGCATTAATTGCTGATACTTTTCTCATGATTGAAGAGGTAAGCTTTTTTATCCATGGGCTTTTTTTCTTTTTATTAACCCATCTTTGTTATGTGTATGCGCTGAGTATTAATTATCATGTTGGGACTATTGATGTAGTTATTATCCTGGCTATTCTGGCAATTTTCTTTTTGTATTATCTGGTTATTCATAAGGCAAAAGGTAAAGTATATGTTCCGGTTATACTGTATATGCTTGTTTTATCACTGGTATTGATGCTGGCTATTGGTACATGTATTAAAAATGAATATCCCAGAGGTGCCATTGTAACCATTGCTGCAATCCTTTTTGCTATATCTGATGGTGTTCTTGCATTTAACCAGTTTGTACACAGAATCCCTCATAGTACTGTTGTTACATGGTCATTGTATGCACCTGCTCAACTTCTGTTTGCAGTATCCTGCTATTATTGATGAAAAAAAAGATATGTAACACCCAATTCTTATTTTGGTGATGGGAGATTATCTTGTATTTAAATTTTAGAAAATTATTATTTTTTCTTGTAAACAAGTACTTATATTTAGTATAATTTGTTGATAATACTTTGTACATAGTGTAAATCATATAATGGTGGTGTGTTATGAAAAAGATATTTATTTTTGTACTTATATCGTTAATTTCTTGTGGGCAATTAATAAAGCAGAGCCCACAAAAGGATTATGAACTTATATATAAAAATTTAACCAATGCAGAATCACTGGAAAATCCTGTACAAAAAGATAAGCTTATCAACAAAGCCTATACTCTTTTGATGCAACGACAGCGTGAACTGTTAAAAGAAAAAAAATCTGATCCAACAGTAGCTGCATTGCTTGCCTACTATTATTTTTTAAAAGGAAACTATCAGGATGCATCAGCACAGGTTGAACTTGCACAGTCTTCTGTATCAGGGAACAATCCACTGGGGGTCATTATACAGGCACGTGTACTGCTTGCTACAAAAGGGAAAGCAGGTGCCCAAAACGCACTTGATATCGTGAAGTCACTGACTGTAACAGAAAGCCCAATGGCATATATTGTAACGGGCGATGCTTATTTTTTAAAGGGAGATTACGATAAGGCACGTGATAATTACACAAAAGCATTATTGCTTAACAGGGAATTACAGGTTGTTGCTGCCAACCGGCTTGAAAGTATATCCCGCATAAAGACATTGTCCATCAATGTGGCAAAAGTATCTGACTTTATTCTTGAACCAGCAATGACAAGAGAAAAACTTGCATACCTGATGTATGAAATATTTGAATTGCAAAAGTATATTGCTACTGCAAAGCCACTTGATGCCAATTTTATTGATCTGGAAAAATCTCAGTATAAGAATGCAATTGTATCGCTGCGTGGGAAAGGTTTTTTTTCGTATATTCAGGGTAGTGTATTTGAACCGTTCATGGTAGTATCCCGCGGTGAGATGGCAAAGATTGTTGAGGATTTTTTGGTACTATCACGAAATAATGAGGGATTGCGATCAAAATTCAAAAATGAATCACCTTCTTTTTTCAATGATATAAAAAGTGATAATGAGTATTATAATGCCATGCGATTGGCTGTTGATATGGGTATTATGAGCGCCTCATTGAGCCAGGATGCATATCCTGATGAATCAGTAACAGGATTGCAGGCAATAATGATAATTCAAAAATTAGTGAAGTAAAGTAACATTTGGGGATGAGGGGTATATATGAAAACAAAAAGAACTATTAAGATATTGTTTGCAATAACATGTGCTCTCATTATAGCAGCAATAACTTATGCACAATTTGCAGATAATGCTCAAAGCGATGATAAAATCCACACTTCTAAAATAACATATAAAAACTATATATGGATAGAAGGGGAGCATGCGGTATCAACTAATTTTGCTCGTGAACCTATTTATAACTTTTTCTGCAGCAATAAGTTTGCGCTGCAACTTTCAAAGGATGTTGAACCGCCCCAGGATGGCTATTTTGCTACGTATGTGTTTTACGTAACGCATACCAAGGATTATGATCTGTGGATGGGGTGTACCCCACCCGGATCAGCATATAAGGACAGGCCAGGCTATGCATCACCCATTGAATGGAAGATTGATAATGGCCCATTTCAGTCAGCTTCAGCTGAGAATGTGTATGTGAAAAGTTTTTATGGCATTGGTGGATTCTACTGGGTAAAAATTGCCAGTGGTACACTCAATGCCGGAAAACACACCCTGACAATAAGAGTAAAACAAAAAAGAAGCAGTGGGTGGGATTATTACTTTTATGTTGATGCCATTTTATTATTACCACAGTACAGCACTGGTATAACACAGCTCATGGATTTTCCGGAGGTTGCACCAAAAGATTTTGCCACTCCGGGAGATGGTCTATTGTTCAACACCCCAGAGTTTTATGAAAAAAGATTGCGTGCAAATATCAGTGACAGGGAAGCATTATTTACTCTTGTTCAGATATATGGATGGCTGTATGATTATAATAAGGCAATATTTCTGTTGCAGAAATATTTAGAAAAAAATCCCCGTGATATTGATATGCGATTACAACTGGCTGCATTTTATTCATGGTCGGATCAGTTGGATGCAGCTATCAGTGAATATAAAAATATCATATCAATAGATGAAAAGAATATAACAGCGCGAAAGCTTCTTTCGGTGCTGGCAGGCTGGAACAACCGCTATGATGAAGCAATAAAGTATTATCAGGAGATTATCGCAATAGATCCTGAAAATGTGGATGCGTATATTTCGCTGGGAACCCAGTATTCGTGGAAAGGTGAAATGAACAGAGCTATCGCCACATTTGAAAAGGCTGAAACTATTGCACCCACTAATATTGAAGTGCTTGAGGTTTTAGGAGACAATTATTACTGGGCAGGAAGGGCATATGATGCCATACGGCAGTATTACCGCATCATCGACATAAATGAAAAGCAGATATCAGCATATAAGAAATTAGCCAAGGTGTATCTGGATCTGGGCGAAAGTGCAAAGGCTGGTAAAATACTTAATGATGCAAGACAGGTTGTGGATTTATATCCGGAGCTATCGGGCATATCGCTTGATGTTAAAGATGAGCTTGCAAAAGAGCGGTTGGATTTAATAGAAAGCTATAAAGAGGCACTGGTAAAAAATCCTGATGATATCAATTTACGAAAAGGGCTTGTTGATACGTACATATGGAACAGAATGTACGCTGACGCAGTTAAAGAATACGATGCCCTGCTTGCATATAAGATGTTTCACGCAATTGAGCAGGCAGAGCAAAAGTTATCGCGGTTAGCCATACACACTGTTGGATTGCAATCTTTGATGCCATTGATACAAACCATTAAAAATGATGTCAGTTCAATTCAGAAGAAGTATACAAAACTCATAGATGATAAAAAGAAAGGCAAGGCTGTCAATGAACCATTGTCTCTTGCCAGCGATAAAGCTTTGCTTGAAGGGCACATTGCAAAATTAAAAGAAATCCAGAAAGAGCTGTATGTATATAATGATATTACTGCTGCATTTGGTAAAGATGTGCAAACGTATACAGCAATGCAGGCTGCAACAGACTGGCACTTTGAACCTGATAGGATTTACAGTTATGCTGCAACGGCAAAGAAATTAAATCCACAGATGTATCAGCCATACAAGGTTCAGGGAACCATTGATTTGTTGTATGGAAAGCCATCAAATGCAGTTAGTTCTTTTGAGTTGGTAAAAAAATTGGCTACCAGCGCTGAATTTCCTGGATTGCCGCTTGCGTATGCACAAACAAAAAAATACAGCGATGCGATAGCTCTTTTAGAAGAGTCATTGCAGAGTAAAAAAATTTCCACAGCATATAAAAATGATATTGAACAGATACTATCGCTAACAAAATTAAATAAGGGGGAAGTTTCTTCACAGGGTTCACTTCAGGATATTGAAAATTTACTGGTAAATACTAACTCTTTACTTGACTCTATTGGTGAAGATGTTGACCAGAAGCTTTCATTTGGTCTTGCAACAATGCGCGCTGTGTATGAAAAGCAGTTCTTAGACCTGGAGCTTGACAATGCGCGTATTTATAAAGAGATAGCCAACTTTTACCTGCAGAATGGCAAATTTAATGCATCACGAGAATATTATTCAAATATTCTGAAAGTGCAGCCATTGAATGTGGAAGCTAATTTTGCTATGGGGAATATTAATGAGCTTCTGGGGTACTGGAAGGATGCTAAAGAAAACTATGAAATATGCATTAATGCTCAGCCTGATTTTGAATATTCGCGAAAAGCTCATTATGAATTACAGAAACAGCATTCCCCTTCCGTTACAGGTAACGGCATATATTTCAGTGATAATATACGAACACGGTATGGCATAGGTATCAGTGGTTCGTATGAGCCCAGTCAGTATT
>JARYLT010000056.1 GCA_029907515.1 Spirochaetota bacterium
CAGTATATTTTAATATTATTGAAGCCCCTCAATTCACTAAAAGCAATTTGCGCCAGCGTTGCAGCTGTGGTATGGTCAACCAGTGCATCCTCAAGATGAATGATAACAGGGTCATCGCTGCCAAGCTTCCAGTCGGCAAAACCATCCTTGATTGCAGTGATAACCTTCCCGGCAACTTTTCTGCTATGTATATTTGTCCAGTCTCCCAGTATATAAATATGGCCTGCAGTATATTTTTTATAGGCACTATCGCGTGTTATCATAATCTCATGATCCAGCACAATCTTATCTTCACTTATTTTTACCAGTACTGTTGCTGCATCCTTACTTCGTGAAAAAGTATGTTTTTGCTTTTCTACAATCTTTTCTATTAGTTCATGACGCTTTTTAACGGCATCAATATAGGCCGATAGTTCATGTGCCATATCCTCTTTGGTGGCACCAGTGCATGGCTTAACAAAAAACAGAGTATGAAATATTTTTTGATCAGCATACAGGTTAATAATTGCATTTACTTTTTCATCATTTGTTTTTAACTTTGCCAAAAGCTTTTCCGGATGGATTATACTATGTTTGAATAATTGTGCGTCCCCTCTGGTGATATTGACAAAAAAATTACCTTTAATATTTGCAAGTCCACTGCCACGGGCAATAATCATAAATGATATGAGTAATGTGGTAAAAATCTTTTGCACAATAGCGTCTGTGCGTGTTTCAGCAACTACTGGGTAATCAATTATTATCAAAAATGGGATACCATGTTCCCGGATAAATGAATGAAGTGAAGAGCGTAAAAATGCTGTTGATTTGGAATTTTCTATTTCTTTTATGATTGCTTCAAGTGAATGAAGTTTTTCATTTTCTTCAATAATCAATTGATGCTGGGAGGCAATTGCAGAAGCTATGGCCTCCCAGTCTTTATTCTGTGTGATAACAATTATTCTATTGGAAACTTTCATGGTATTATTTGTATTGTAATATAATACAACGCTCACTCAGTCATCATATTCTGAATTTTTGTGACATTGTTTGTCGTAAGAATACATTTGTTAATAATTCTATACTATTAATCATATAAAGTCAAGACTATTGTAAAACTTCAGGAATCAATTACTGTTTATATGATAAAAAATACTTGCCAAATGCATATAATGCCTGCGACATTTAATACATGAGTTACGAAACTGCACCCTGTGTTCTATGCAATACATATAATTTCAAGCCATTATTTTCAAAGCCATTTGAAAATGGCGAAGAATTTACACTGGTGCGCTGCAGGCACTGTGGCCTTGAATTTGTCAATCCCAGACCATATTATAATGAAATGAGCAGATACTACAAAGAATATTTTAACCAGCGAACCGACCGTGGCTACAATAACTATTTTTCTGAATCAATGCACAGGGAAGTACTGCGTCTGCTCACACTGAATCTTAAAGATTTACAGTTTTATGATTTTGAGGCATCATTACCGGGTGAAAAATATGCGTTAGATATTGGCTGTGCTGCAGGGTACTTTGTTGATTATTTAACACGCCGCGGATGGCATGCAGAAGGTATAGATATTGCACAGGATTGCATAGAGTATGCACATAATAACCTGAAAGTAAATGCATACTGTGGTGACTTTCTATCGTTTCATTTTAACAAACAATACCACTGTATTACCCTGTGGGCAACTATTGAGCATCTGCACTACCCTGATAAATTTATTGAAAAAATCCATACCTTGCTTCACGATGAGGGAATGCTGTATCTTTCAACCTGTAGAAGCAGTGCATTTTCAGCACGGCTACTGTATGGCAAAAAATGGCGATACTACAATTTCCCCCATCATCTTTATTTTTTTTCATACAGAACACTTGCAAAATTATTGCAATTAAAAGGGTTTGCCGTTACACGGTTTGTTACATACGGCAGTGGCATTGGCAAACCAAAAACACTGGTACGAAAACTTGCCGATACAGCAGCAAAAAGGTTATATTTAGGTGACATGATGCTCATTGCAGCACGGAAGGAGAAATAATCCATGAAAATAGTGAATACAATTAACGAATTACGTAACGAGATTGCTTTACAACGACGTCACAACAAAAAAATAGGATTTGTACCCACGATGGGATACCTTCACCAGGGACACTTAAGCCTGGTACACATTTCAAAACAACATTCTGATTATCAGGTAATGAGCATCTTTGTGAATAAAATGCAATTTAATGATCCCAAAGATTATACCACATACCCACGGGATTATGAGCGTGACTTTGCCCTGGCAAAGGAAGCTGGTGTTGACCTTGTATTTCTTCCTGATGATAGTGAGATGTATCAAAATCGCCTGGTGTATGTTGACATTGAAATGATGACTGACCATTTGTGTGGCGCAACACGCCCTGGACATTTCAGAGGAGTGCTTACCGTTGTAGCAAAGCTTTTTAACATTGTTCAGCCGGATGTATCAGTATTTGGGCAGAAGGACATACAGCAGGCTGTTATAATACAGAAAATGGTTAAGGACTTAGATTTTCCTGTTACTATAATCGTTGCACCAATTATCCGCGAACCTGACGGCCTGGCAATGAGTTCACGCAATGTGCACCTCAAAGGCGATGACCGCACTAACGCTGTTGTTATACATAAATCGCTTCAAAAAGCAGAAGAACTTATACGTCAGGGTGTAGTGCAATCACATAAACTGATACCGGCAATGACTGACATTATTGCTTCAGGTAAGCCAAAGAAGATCGATTACGTTTCAGTAGTTGATTATGAAACACTTCAGCCTATTGAAACACTCAAAGAAAAATCGGTTATAGCTGTAGCTGCATTTTTTGGACATACACGGTTAATAGACAACATGATCGTTGAAAAAAAGGGAGATACATACACATGCGTATATTGATATATTGTGCTATTCTGCTTATAGGTTTTACTTCATGCCAGCCATCAAAACCACTTACTCCGCAGGAAGCATTTAATGCTCTCAAAGATGCTTATACACATAACAATATGCAAAACGGTGCGGCATTGTTATCCACTAACAGCAAAAAAAGGATTGCCACAGTTATTCATAATCTGCAATCAATGAATAAAGCACAGTTATCAGCATTTGCACAGTACTATGGCATAAGCTCCGATAGGATCAAAACTATGGATATACCTGAATATCTCTTATTGCAAAAGAAAATTGCAGCAACCCGTGGGGATGATGTTCTTTTGACTGCACTCAGTCAGCCCATTGCACAGGTAACTATCGCCCAATCAAAAGCCACTGTGCATCTATACAACGGCATGAGTTTGATTTTTGTCAAGGAAGGACCTTACTGGTATTTTGAATATGAATAATATTACTGCGAAGGCATACCAAGCAGCCGCGATGCTTCAGCACCAGCATCTTTAACCACTGAAATATATTCATCTATGTGGGGACAAACTTGTTCCCGTGAGCCTGATATACCAATTGAATATTCAACCACACATCTGTGATTGAACACCGGCGCAGCAATGCACACAACACCAGGGCGGTATTCTTCATTGTCAATAGCGTATTTATTATGGACTATGGCTTCAAGATGTTTTTTGTATGCACCAACAGATGTGATGGTCTTTGGTGTATATTTATGTAACTTAGTATTACGAAGCAGCAATTCCTTTTCCGTTTGAGGCATAAATGCAAGAAGCACCTTCCCCAGTGCAGTGGCATACGCAGGCTCTCGTGTTCCTACTGATATATGCATACTGAGGCTATTTCGTGGCTGTTCAACGGCAATAAATACAACATCCCTGCCATGCAGCATAGCCAGGTGCGTATTTTGCTGAGTTTTTTCACAAACATATTTAAGAACAGGCCGTAAAAATGTTTCTATTTTTGTCTGTTCGCCAAAAGCACCGGAAAGTTCCATGATCTTGAAACCCAGCATATACTTCTTTGTATCTGGGTCCTGATGAACAAAATTATGTGCAATCAGCGTCCCCAAAAGCCGGAAAATTGATGAGCGGTCAATATCAAAATACTCTGTTATTTCATTAAGGGAAAGTGGTTTATCTGACTTTCCCAGTATTTCCAGAATCTTTAATCCCCTGTCCAGTGACTGTATTGTTTGTGCCATAAATATACCCAATCGTGTTTCGTATTATGCAACAACAGTAACGACAAAAAAGTCAACAATTATATTATTTCAACATTATTTCATTTTCCGCATTACCAAGAATGAACTATTCAGTAAAAAATTAATTAAATTCTTATTGACAATAATACAATATTATTGCATTATATACAATAAAGGAGATGCAAAATGTTTATACAATTTGATTCGGTTAACGGAGTAAAAATTGATAAACCCTTTGAGCGTGAGTTGAAAGTACTGATGTCACCGGACAACAATGCTAATGTAAAAGATTTTACACTTATACTTTCAACACTTGCTCCCAATGGAGGCTGTACGGATTTTCACTCGCATAATGAGTCCGGGGAACTAATGATATTTTTATCAGGTACAGGCAGGGCATGGTTTGAAGACTCTGTATATGATATTACACCAGGAACAGCATTGTATGCTCCTCCTGGCAAAGTACACAAAACATTGAATACAGGCAACGAGCCGCTACAGATAGCCTGTATTTTTATTCCTGCAATATCAACTGATTATATACTGAAAATGCGGGAAGAATCAGAAAGGGCACGAGGAAATTCATGAAATCATCGTTTAATGTTGCTGAAGTTTATAATCAAAATATCAAGAATAATAACCTGGTAATATCCGAGGTAGAATCAAAATCAATCCTTTCACACTATGGGATACCTACCACAAAAGGAAAGCTTATAACAACGCCAGATCAGATTACAGAAATCCCTTCACAATTATCATTCCCATTGGTGGCAAAAATATCCGCAAAAGGGTTGTTACATAAAACCGAAATCGGTGGAGTAATAACTGATATTAACAATTCTCAGCAGCTTGTAGAAGCATTTAATACATTAATGTTACGGATTCAAAATAATAATATTCAGGAATTTACCGGTATATTGATTGAAGAACAAGTTTTTGGATCCGTTGAAATTATTGCAGGATTTACCAATGATGCTGTTTTTGGTCCAACTATCATGGCTGGCACCGGTGGCATTTATACAAATCTTTTGAATGATGTTGCATTCCATATTCTTCCAGCAACAGAAGATGACATATATACAATGTTGAGAAAATTAAAAGGCTATCCTTTAATTGAAGGATACAGAGGTAAAGGCATTAATCTGGATGAACTCATCAGCATATTTATGAAACTATGCCAGCTTGCCCTGGATGGAAGAGAATATATTCACTCCATTGATTGCAATCCCATAATTGCAAACAAAGACAGATGTATTGTTGCTGATGCTGCAATCACATTGTTGCAAACAAAAATTAATGACCCGCTTATAACTGAGAAACCCAACACCACCTACATGGATACATTTTTTAATCCTGAATCAGTGGCAGTTGTTGGCGCATCGTCACAAGAAAATAAAATTGGGCATGTTATTGTTGACTGCCTTAAAAAAAGCGGCTATAAAGGTTCAATTTATCCCATAAATCCAAAACAAGAATCAATTTTAGGTTTACCTGCATTTTCATCAATCAAAGATACTCCACAGGTTCCTGATGTTGTTATTATTGCAGTGGATTTAAGTCTTGTTCCCGATGTCCTTGATGAGATGGCAGCCATTGGATCCCATAATGCAATTATTATTTCTGGTGGTGGCAAGGAGCTTGGTGGAAAACGGGAAGAACTGGAAGCAACAATTGCAACAAAAGCTCAAAAACATGCAATACGAATAATCGGACCTAACTGCATTGGCGTGTTTGATAGCGCCTCGCAATTTGATTCATTTTTTTATCATATTGACCGCTTTACACGACCGCCGCAGGGCAATATCAGTTTTATTACGCAGAGTGGAACGTGGGGTGTGACATTTATGGAACTATCGCACAAAACCGGTTTGGCTAAAATGATAAGCTATGGCAACCGTGTTGATCTTGATGAGGGCGATATGATAGCCTATTTAGCTTCTGATACAAAGACCGCAGTCATTGCATCATATATTGAAGGACTTGGCAGGGGAAGAAAATTTTTAGAAAGCGTGGCGATAGCTCATAACAATAAAAAGCCAGTTGTGGTTTTTAAAACCGGGCGCACACCTCAAGCTGCACATGCATCCATTTCCCATACCGGTGCATATGGAGGAAGTTATACATTATATCATGATATTCTGGAAGATGCTGGAATACTTTTGACTGATAGCATGCACGAATGTTTTGCTGCAAGTGTAACACTATCCATGCAACCAGCAGCAAAGGGGAACAGGGTTGCCATGGTTTCCAATGGTGCAGGGCCCATGGTTAATGCTCTTGATCTATTTAGCAAAAAAGGTCTTGAGCTTGCATCGCTCTGCGAAGAGTCAATTCAATCAATGAAAGAACATTTTAGCTTCTTTTATATCGTAAACAATCCTGTTGATATAACGGGTTCTGCAACATCTGATGACTATGATTATGTTATGACACAATTAATGAACGATGATGGGGTGGATATCATCATGCCATTTTTTGTATTTCAGAATACACCCCTTGATGAAGCAATCATTGAAAAGATGGCAAAGCATAATACTGTAAAGAAAAAACCTGTTATTTGCTGTTGTACAGAAGGCGCTTATTCATACGCCATGAAGGAAAGACTGATTGCAAAAGGTATTCCTGTTTTTACTGAAATACATCACTGGGTTACAGCTGCATATGCTGTGATGCAATGGGGAAAAATTATGCAGGGAGGAAGTGTATGCAAAAGCTCATCATAACTGCAGCCCTTACCGGTGGAATACATGGTAAAGAAGCAAATCCCGCCCTGCCCGAGCAGCCTGATGAAATAATTAACGCTGCATATGAGTGCTATAATGCCGGTGCAGCAATAGTTCATATTCATGCGCGCGATAAAAGTGGCAAGCAGACCGCTTCAAAAGAAATTTTTACAGAAATCAATGAAGGGATACGAAGCCGCTGCCCGCTCATTGTTCAAAATACTACCGGCGGTCCCGGTCTTCCTCTAAAAAAGCGGATCTCATCACTTGATGCACAGCCTGATTCTGCATCCCTGAATTGTGGCACTGTTGTCTTTTTTTATCAGGGGAAAGAACTCCCATTCATAAACTTACGCCATGAAATAGAGGCATTTGCGCAAGCAATGATAGAGCGTAATATAAAACCTGAACTTGAAGTATATAACCCTTCGATGTTTATGGAGGTTGAAAACCTTATTGCAAAAAATCTTCTAAGACCCCCATACTATATTAATCTGGTTATGGGTGTCAATGGAATGGGAGGTTTTGCCGGAACACCAGAAAATCTATTAACCATGATACGACATCTGCCGCCAGGAAGTATTTTTAATGTGTCAGGTATTGGCAAATATCAGCTTACCATGAATACCATGGCAATTATAGCAGGTGGTCATGTACGCACAGGGTTGGAAGATAATGTTTTTTATGCTAAAGGTATTATGGCACAATCCAATGCACAGCTTGTAGAGCGTATTGTGCGGCTGGCTCGTGAATTGGGGAGAGACATTGCATCCCCACAGGAAGCACGAGAAATATTAGAAATTGGGAGATAGTATATGAAGATTGCAGTCATTAATGAAACAAGTGCAGCAGATAAAAATAAGGATATAATTACAGCGCTGGAGGGAAGAGGCCATGACATCATTAATGCAGGCATGAAGAAATCAGGTGCAACCCCTGAACTTACCTATATCCATACTGGCTTTATGGCAGCCTTACTATTAAATGCCAAACGTGTTGATATGGTGGTTGGCGGTTGTGGAACAGGACAGGGATTTTTAAACGCAGTTATGCAATATCCAGAGGTGGTATGCGGTCACATCATGACACCGCTTGATGCCTGGCTTTTTACACAGATAAATGGCGGCAACTGCATTTCGCTTATGCTCAATCAGGGCTATGGATGGGCTTCGGAACAAAATTTAAAATTTATCTTTGATGCGCTGTTCAGTGTGGAAGCAGGATGCGGATATCCAGAACACCGAAAAGAATCACAAAAGCAATCACGGCAATTACTCAAATCAATTTCATGCATGACACACAAATCCATGGCGCATATTATTCAGGTTTTGCCCGAAGAGGTAATAAATCCTGTGCTGCGTTACCCTGGTTTTCTGGATATACTGGATGTAGAAACTCTGGAAGATGAGGCATTGAAAAGTGCACTGCTATCCAGGATATAGTAGGTTGATGAAGATAACTTGATGATGTCATTGAGATAGTAACTGAAGTGAGGTTAAACAGATCTATCTCAATATTGAATCTTTTCAAAATGTCATTGTGAACCCTAAGAGGTGAAGTAATCACGTGAGTAATGAGATTGCTTCGCTTTGCTCGCAATGACGGAAATCGAATAACTGCGAACCTCGAAGAGGTGAAGCAATCAAATAACCAATGATGTCGTTCTTTATACGATGAAGTGAGGAGAATAATTTCATATTTAAAAGGATAAGATGGGGCTGTTCCAAAAGAGGTCGGTGGGTAAATTTTGCAAACATTATATCGTAATACTCACTCATTTCGAAACAATTTTGCCACAAAATCTGCAAAATTACTCAATGAGCGTTGCGAAATTTGTATCGAAACGACTTTTGGGAAACCCCCATGACATTGTGTGCAAAATCCTATTTTCAGGAGAGTCAAAGAATGAATAACAACATACACAAACGCGCACAATCTATTGCAAACAAAGGTTCTATTGAAATGGCAATAGCTGCAGGTGCTATCGAGCAATATCAAACTGTAACAGTATCTGAGGCTATTGTACTAGGGCTTTTACGACAGCGTGTGACAAAATTTTTTGGAATCTTTGGCCATGGCTCAACCGACATTGCTGAAGTATTACGGATATATGAAGAGCACGGCCTGGTTAAGATGTATAATGTACGCCACGAAACTGCCGCAGCACACGCAGCAACAGCACTTGGACTTTTAACAGGTGAAGTTGCTGCGGTTGTGACATCAATAGGCCCCGGTGCACTGCATGCGTTTGCCGGCTCACTGGCATCAGCTTCAAATGGTGTTGGCGTGTATCACATCTATGGCGATGAAACAACACATGATGAAGGCTTTAACATGCAACAAATTCCAAAAGATGAGCAGGGTCTGTTTTTAAAATTGTGCAGCGTGTTGGGAAATGCCTACGCCCTGTATGAACCATGGTCGGTGACGGCTGCATTAAAACGCGGTGCTGTTACGACAGGTCTGCCATTTGCTCAACCGTTTTTTCTGCTTGCACCCATGAATGTGCAGCCAGCTGTGTTACATAACTTTAATTTATTGCAGCTACCCACAGCGTACCAGCATGCGCCCTGTGAGTGCAGTGATGCGTCTGTATTCAGAAAAGCTATTGATGCCGTTAGCCAGGCTCAGCGCATCACCATAAAGATTGGTAATGGCGCACGGGGATGCGGTAAAGAGATTCTTGAGCTTGCTGAAACTTTAGGTGCAGCCATTGTGAGCGGTCCATCTTCTACTGGCATTGTACCATACTCTCATCCACAATACATGAGCGTTGGCGGTTCCAAGGGTTCACTGTGTGGAAACTACGCCATGAATGAAGCTGATCTGGTGATAGTTATCGGTGCACGTGCGGTGTGCCAGTGGGATTGTTCAGGAACAGCGTGGAAGAAGGCACAAACTATTATAAATTTCAATACAAATCCTTACCATGCATTCCACTATAATAAATGTATTTCTATTGTTGGTGATGCACAGCTAAATCTCAGGAAATTTATTGATTATTTAAAGAACTCAAAAATTAAAATGGGCGATAGTTCTTTGCAGTGGCTTGCTGCCTTACAAGAAAAAAAAGCACAGTGGCAGTCGTTCAAAAAGCTTCGTTTTGATAACCCTACACTGTACGATGATGTGTGGAAGCGTGAAGTCCTAACCCAGCCTGCTGCAATTAAAACCGTATGCGATTTTGCTGACAAACATAATTACATCAAGGTGTTTGATGCAGGCGATGTTCAGGCCAATGGATTTCAGATAATTGAAGATGAAAATGAAAAACAAACTATCACCGAAACGGGTGCTTCATACATGGGATTTGCGTCATCTTCAGTGCTTGTATCAGGGATACTCAACAAACCAATGATTGCATTCTGTGGCGATGGCAGCTTCATGATGAATCCGCAAATCCTTATTGACGGAGTACAGCATAACGCACAGGGCATTATTGTCATCTTTGATAACCGACGGATGTCCGCTATCACAGGTTTGCAGTATGCACAGTATGGCAATGAATACAAAACATCTGATTCAGTGGAAGTGGATTATGTGGCCATGGCAAATTCAGTTAAAGGAGTACAGGGATTATCCGGTGGATATTCCCGTCAAGAATTAGAGAATGCATTACAGCAAGCACAATCTTCCATGGGACTGTCGGTCATCCATGTACCAGTATACTATGGGCAAAATGAACTTGGTGGCATGGGTGTATTTGGGGACTGGAACGTGGGCAACTGGTGCACCCGCGTCCAGGAGGAATATCACAGGCTGGGATGGTAAGACAAAACAAATCAAATCTTTTGCACAATGTCCTTATGCATCTTTTCATCTATGGGATAAAGACTTATAAAAACAATCCCGCATATAATTAATGCCAGTGGTATCAGTGTTGTAAGAATTTTGAGTCCTGTAAGTGTATCACAACTTTGAATCTGTGCGGTTAATATATTGTTTATTACCTTTGGCTGGATGTACCCACACAGCGTAAGCCCAATACCGGTAATAAACCCTGCACATGCTGCTGCTAATTTCTGGCTGAAATAAAAAAAGCCATAGATAATCCCTTCTCTCCGCAAGCCCGTCTTCCACTGTGAATACTCCACGGTATCAGGAATCATAGCCCACGGGCTAAAAAATACTGTGGAAACGCTCACTCCTGCTGCAACAAAAAGCACAGTAAAAAAAGCAAAGTTAAACTGTTTTGCAAAATACAGAACAACCAGAATAACGGCAAGCAAACCCATGCCAATATTGAATGCATGTTTTTTACCAATTTTATTTGAAATGAAAACCCATAAGGGGATAGCAACGGCAGCAGTAGCAAACATGGATAAAAATGCAATTGGGATAAAATCTTCTTTGTTAAAGTTATATTTGAAGAGATAGTTAACCATAGAAGCCAGCACCCCTATAGCACACAGATGCATGAATACACCAATTGAAAGAAAGATAAACGGTTTATTCACTGATAGCGTTGTTGCAATATCCTTCAATCGGTATTCTTCTGTTTCACTGTGCTGTACACGCTCCCGTACTGATGCAAATGTTATCAAGGTAAAAACTGCAGCAATAGCTCCGTACAAAACTCCAACAAAACGCCAGCCCTCAACCGGATTTTGAAAAAGCCCTGCAAGCGGCTTAGTTGCTCCAGCTACCAATAATGTTCCCACCACAGCACAGAACATCCTGTAACCTGTAAGGCGTGAGCGCTCATTGCTGTCAAGAGTAAGGTTTGCGGTCAATGCACCGTATGGAATGTTGACAACCGTGTATGCAGTGCATACAAGCAAAAACATCACCAGCGCATACAATATTTTTGCTTCATCCCCAAGTGAAGGCGTGTAAAACAGTAACGCCATGGAAAGCCCCAGCGGGATTGCACCAAAAAGCAGGTACGGCCGCTTTTGTCCCCACCTGCTTCGCGTTTTATCGGAGATATATCCCATCATGGGGTCACTCACTGCATCCCATATCTTTGCAATTAAAAATATAGTACCAGCCACTGAAGCTGGTATTAAAAACACATCGGTTAAATAAAACATGAGATACAAAACAACCGACTGAAATACCATATTAGCGCCAAAATCTCCCACTCCATATCCTATCTTTGTTTTTATGGATAAGCTATCTGATGTTGTTTTCATGTCCCCTCTCCTCCAAAAATTAAAGTTACCCCTTACTGCAATCCTGAAGATATATTTCCATTACTGTCATCCTGAAGACATACATTCCCCTCTGTCATCCTGAAGCCTATATTTCCCCATGTCATCCTGAAGCCACGCAGTGGCTGAAGGGTCTCATTGCCTTCAGCATAAGATTCTTCGCCTTCGGCTCAGAATGACATGGTGATTGTCATCCTGAAGCCACGCAGTGGCTGAAGGATCTCTCCCTTTCAAACACAAGATTCTTCGTCCCGATTGCATCAGGACTCAGAATGACTTTCAACTATATCCCAAAGGCAGCCCGCAATTTCAACGCCTCCTCAGATTTCCCTTCGATCTTAATACGCCCCTGAAGATACGCCATCTCAATTCTTTTTTTCTTCAGCAAAATTGCTGCCCACAGACCCGCAGGTACCGTTATCTTCATATCCCATTTTTGCGGCAACTCTCCTTCCTTTGCCGTTAACACGCTGTTATTAATCATTATGCTGTAGCAAAATCCTTTAGTCTCACCATCAGGTTCAATATTCAGGGCGATAGTTACTGTCCATTGTTTCACTGCATCAGGATTATATCGCTTTAAAAACTCATCGGTCAATTCCTTTGCCTGTGGAGCATAGTGTGATGTGTTGCCAGAGAGTCCCATGCGCTCAAGAAAACTTTTCTTTGGTTTTGCTGCTGCAATGTCTTTACGATGCCTGAGATAATAATACAATGATGGAAATGATGCATCAAGTTCTTCGGTATATACTTCCCTGTGTACTTTAGCAGACTTTTGTATTGCTAATGAAAAACGCAGGATATCACGCGCATCTGCACCTGAAAGCACTGGTTGTGCTTTGCCCAGTATTGATTCAATAAAATTATGAGTTGCACCAATAAATCCCAATGCCCAGTCGGATTTTTCGTTGTAGTGTTTCCAGCCTTTACTGGTGAACACACTCACAGCAGGCCCTTTGACAATATTGCCAGTGCACCGGTGTATAATGATCATGCCCTGCGTTCCGCTTACCTCTATCCATTCATCATTGGCATAATATTTGGAAGGAATTTTAAGCGCCGGCATATGCACAAACTCAATTGAACCATACACACCATTTTTATGCTTCCATATCATCACTGACGGCGCATCGATAATGCCGTCGATTGAGTCAATCCATCCACTGGCACGCTCAACGTTCCCACATAAATACCAGGCAGTTGTCCACAGGTGATGCCCATGGTCAAATGTATCAAATCCGCGAACACCGCCACTTTCAGTATTTTCTTTCAGTCTCCATTGCCAGGCTTCAGGTGGCACATACCAGCCACCACTTCCACCCCCAATAAATTTAATGCGGATGGCTATGGGGTTACCTATCTCTCCGTTTTCTATAATTTTTTTTGCAAGCCGTATGGGTGGATAAAACGCATAGTTATCGGTAACTTTATAAATTTTGCCTGACTCTTTTGTTGCTGCAAGTATACGGTCAGCACTTGCAAGATCAATGGTCATTGGCTTTTGCAGGGCAATGTGCTTTCCTGCTTTTGCTGCCGCAATAACCACAGGCTCATGAAGTGAGTGCGGCGTTAAGATTTCAACAGCATCAATGTGAGGATCTTTCAGCAGGTCATTATAATCAGTGTATGCAGCAGTTACATGCCATTGTTTAGCTCTTTGCTCAACCAGCTTCTGATTGATATCACATACAGCATACAGTTTTGCATGTTTATTATTTTTATATCCAAGGTAATGAAGGTCAGCAATACGTCCCAATCCAATAAATGCAACATTGATGTATTTCATGATGCCCTCCTGTTATTGCACATTATAAAATGTCATTGCGTATAAGTCAATATATTTTTAATAGTATTACCTGTATAATCTTTCCCTGATCTCCATTTTATTGGACAAAATGCAATGGCCAGTTGATTTTTAAGTGTAAAGCGGTAATAAATCCTGATTGTTTTAAAGGAATAGATCCCCAACTTCAACACGCTGGTATAAGAAATGGTATTATCCCTAAACTCTATTTTTAGAAAAAAATTTCTCCAGCAGAACTTGAAAAGACACTTTTGCAAAGATACAAACTATTTCTCAGAATTATTTTTCGGTAATTATCTGCACCTCGGATAAGCAGGTGTCATCCCACTTTAAACCTTTATAGACATCCAGAATGGTGATTTTCATTCCACTTATAAAAGCAGGTTCTTTAAACTCTATATATTGCATTTCCATACTATCTTTAAGATTGAAGATAACACTACCCTTTTTTCCCTTCATTTTAAAAGGATTGTTATCAATATATAAATTATTTTCATAATCAAGCCGGATTGTTTTAACCCTATTATTTTTAATAAAGAAATCTTTATTGTATGCATTACCGTTGATAAAACCAATCCTTTTTATTTTGTATGTACCATAAAAATTAAAGTTAAGATATTCATTAATTCCACTTCCATTTTTCCCTTCAGACCATATTGTACAAGGATCTCCATCAATAAGATTATAAACTGAATATCTATCTTTTATCTTTGCATCCTTAAGCTCTGAACTTGCTGTAATAGACGATATCATAGAAGGTGGTATAGACATTTCAATATCAAAATCAGGATCAATATTCTTAAATTCCATTGTATAGATATTTCCAGTAACCTTATATTTTTCTGGAAGTAATCTAAATTCGTAATCACGTGAATATAATTCAGGCTTATCAAAGTGCTCATCATCAATAAAATATGCTGTTCTTTTTGTTAAATCCATTGGTGGTATCTTTGATGTGATGTGCACCTTAATTATATCTATTTTATCTTTCCACAGTGCACCTGTTGTTAAAATATATTTAGCAGTCATATAATCAGAATTATAAATTTCCGAATGCCCTTGCGAATATATATTTATTATATTCTTTAGTTCACCTTTATTGAAATATACTTCAAAACATTCATATAATTCATATAATTCATGTAATACATATAATTCATCACCTGAACCTTCCTTATATTTCCTGAATGTCTTTAATTCTTTATCCTCATCATAAGCTTTGAAATCATCTATCCTATATATTTCACCATCAATGTTTTTTGAATTGGGGAACCCCCATGATGACCTTTCTGGAACGACCTGTATTGTGAAACACATACTCTACCCTGAATTCGCACCTATCGGGATAAACAGTTATAAAAATCTGTTCTTTTTTTAGAACAATAGAATCATCCTGAACAGGCATAACTGTTCCGCCGGGTGCAATAACAACTGGTGCAGCATCACCAAATAAAATGTAGGGGATAATTAAAATTAACATAATAATAAATATTTTGAATTTTGACATTGCTCACTCCTTTAGAAATAGCATATAACTGACTTAATCAAATTTTTTTTAGCAATGCCCTTTACAATCAGGATATCAATTCGCAATAGCTAACTATAAAATTAGTTTTACATATAATCAAGAAAAATAATAATCATAGCATGAGACCATTCATGCATTTTATCTTTGAGCATTTTTAAAGGTTACCTTACAAATTTTGCGTGAAACTGCCCATAATATGGCAGATTTTGTTACAAACATTCAATAAACAGTTCAGGATATATTGTTAGCATTTAAATAATATTGACGGTAACTATCGCCCATTAATAATCTAATTTTTTCTTAAAAAAATATTGATATTGACACATTCATAGAGTATCTTATTGTGGTAGCATATAATTGCTGTATTCATTATATTTTTGTTAGCATGTAATGCCGTAATCACCTGCCCAAAGCAACTAACCCACAGGATTATTGCATTAACATACAAAAATTGCAGCAATTACCAATTATAATATGTAAGGAGTTTTTATGGTAACAGAAGGTAAATATGTCGCCATTCATTACACCGGAAAGTTTGATGATGGACAGGTGTTTGATTCAAGTTTAGACGGTGCACCTTTTGAGTTTCAGGCGGGAGCCGGCATGGTTATTCCTGGTCTGGATAGAGCAGTGTTAGGCATGAAGCTTGACGAAGAAAAAGATATCGTTATTGCACCCGAGGATGGTTACGGGGATTATGACGAAAATCTGTTATATGCATTTCCACTGGAAGAAGTACAGCAGCAATTTAAGCCCGAAATTGGGATGACTATAGGCCTGCAGATGGACAACGGTGCACAGATTCCTGCAGTAATCAAAGAGATAACCGATGACGAAGTTGTTGTTGATATGAATCATCCACTTGCAGGAAAAACACTTCACTTTCATGTCAAAGTGGTCAACATAAGTGATGAGCCCGAGTATAGCGGTGGATGTGATGCATGCGGTGGGTTTAGCGACGGCTGTAGCTGCTAAGTACCTATACCGTGCAAAAACACACAGCCACGTATCTATAACAACGCACTGGTAGCAGATAAAAGCTTTTTGCACTCAGTACAACGTAAAAAAGAGGCCGTCCCAAAACAATCATCGGGCGGCTTTTTTTATTTTAAGTACTTGATAGTGGAAATATTTAACTCTACTAACTCCACAATCTCCTTGTTTTCAAAGTATACATAATTTTACTCGTTGCCGTATCCGGAATCTGATATGATTCTCTTAGGTGCTTTTTTTAAAATGTTTTTTCAGATTATCACTATGTGGCTTAAGACAGGTGGTGTCTGCTTTGTTACAGCATTGCTACAGTAAAAGCCCTGTGCAAAAAAAGAATCCTCTTAACTGCCTCACGCCGCACCCGTTTAAAATGAAGGGAGCGGCGATGAGGCATTAAATAATAGTTGACAAATATATATTTATATATTTATATACTCAAAACTCTATAAAGGCAGTGTATATGGAAAGGGCAATAATAAGTGTTAAAAATTATGAATCACAACGCATAATAAAAGAAAGCCGCAAGAAAGCCATTGATGAAGGATTCACTTTCAGTGAGGCTGTTATTAGGCTGCTTGAAAAATGGATCAACAATGAAGTTCGCATTGAAAAAGAGGTTCGCAAGTGAAAAAGATATGTGTTATTAACCAGAAGGGCGGGTCAGGCAAGACCACATTTGCAATCCTTTCCTGCCTTGCTCTTGCCAGTGCCGGGCACAAGGTACTTGCGGTAGACTGTGATCCCCAGGCAGGCCTTACTAACTATCTGAGCAGAAGTGAAGATATAAGGCTTGGCCTTTTTGACATTATCATAGGAAAAAAATCTGGAAGCATATCTTTTTCTAAAAACTCTGCTATCATTTGATCATCATTCATGTCAGTCTTCTTGACTGATTCCGTTATTACCTTAAATTTCATCGTATTGATCACTTTTACCGGTATCCCCTCTTCTTCCAACATCCGCTTAAAATACCGGGTGTTCCCTGTCGATTCTACACCAACTACTATATCCCCGGATTCCTTACTGCACTTACAGTCCTTCATAAAATTCCGTATCCCTATCTCATTTGTCCCATAGTTGCGGTATTGTCCATTAACCGTATGATAGTGAATCTGTTCTTGTGTAAGTCTACTCCTACATAATTCATAGGTACCCCCTGTCTTCCTGGTATAGTGTATTTGCTTCTTGAACAGGGCCTCTTCGGTGTTACGCCATTCTCCTATTCGACCTCGTAGGTCATTGAATGGTGCGGTTACAGTTCCTCATTCTCCTTCCCGGTCTCTAAGACCACATACTATGACGAACGGTAACCTGCCTGTTCATTCATACATCTTGAACAGATCTTCGTTCCACCGCAACTATGTTGACTTTTTATCATTCATCCTTTCATGTTTATTATAAATTCTATAGTTGCCAGTCATTTCGCCTAACGTTTCCGTTGCACCGGAAGTTTGCCGTTTAATTTGTCCAGAGAATGGAACACGCCATAAAGTACAAATTTTTTGTTCAAAACTGTTTTTCTTCCGCGGGGCAAATTTGGGTGAGGCGGCTCCTTTTAGCAGCTGAACCGGGTGCAACGTGTTGTACGCAGTTGGTGGAGTTATTAAGTTCCAATATCTAAATCACGCGATCTTGTATATGCCTGTACTACTGGAACTGTCATTTGAAATGGAAATGGTTGCTGTTGTTGAATTAGCTCACCAATAACAGATAAATCGGCATCAAGTGGAAATAATTCTGATTTTATTTCATGAACTAATCCATAATCCTTTGCTTCAATTGGATTCAATGTAGTTCTATTATTCATATCTTCTTCTATTTTATGTGTTGGTTTACCTGTGGTATCTGCAATGACTCTCGCAATATTTAATTGGTCAATTTTTATACTTTTTAAATGTTCTTCAATTTGTTTTTCATCAAAACTGGCATTACCATTGATATTGAATCTAACTCCGTGAATAAGAAATCTGGCATGAGGGACAGAATACCTTTTTTTACCAGCACAAAAAATGACAACTCCTATAGAGTCAACGCTTCCAAAATTATATGTATCGATTTCAATTGGAGCACCTTTTAAAAAGTTATACAAAGATAAGCCATGAAAAACGGAACCACCTGGTGAAGAAATTAATAAATGAATTTTCTCATATTTTTCTTTGATTTTAGTATCAATAATTTTAAACAATTGATCTACAGTTTGGGGAACAACGGGTGCCATAAACCGAATATAAGCTTCTTTCATAATAACCTCCGTTAAATATTATTTAATGAATCATAAAACCTTTTTTTTGCTAATTCTTCAGATGCTAAATCTTGTTCTTTCACAATATTATCAGGGATGTTGCCATAACATTCATGCTTTAGAATAAAATGAGCAATTTCATGAGATATTATATGTTCTTCTTCAGGATCAGAATATTTGATAAAATGATTACTGAATTGAACAATAGATCTCCCATCAACGATTTCAGTTTTCAAATAGCAAACAGGTTTCTCAAAAGGCATTAAAAATATAATACTTTCAATTACAGAGTTTCTTTCTATTTCAGGTAATTGGTTTAGCACATTATAAACGATACTTTTATCATTATTTTCACCAATTACATAACGTTCTGTAAAATACATTGATATTATCGTTCATTTTAGTGTTACCTAAATATATTTTATTGCCCCCACCAATTGCGTACAACGTCCCGCGAGTTGACGAATCGGAAGTGGCTGGACTATTATAAAATTAAATATACTCGTGTCTACCGTGTGAGCTTTTACTACAACTTCCACCTGAAGCTGAAGGTGACTTATGCCCACAAAATTTACAGACGTATTGCCCCCCATGTTGTGCAATATAAATATGTTTTTTATGTGGACTATATGAACATAAACCACCACTTGCAGATGATGATTTGTGTCCACAACATGAACAAATGTAACCCATAAAAAACATCCTAAATTTTTGTTAATAAAAAAATTATGTCCAGCCATTTCGCACAACTAGTTCATATACGAAGTACTTCGCTTTTTATACAATTTTTTGGAGTATATAAACATATTTCGTCTATCCTTGTTCTGTCTTCCTAATTACATCATATTTCCCCCATCTGTCAATAATATTTTACCTTTCATTGTATCCTCTATCTCACATTATTTGCTTTTGATCTTATTATTTGTACCTCATATTCGTCCATGATTATGCACACATAATATAAATAGTATATGATAAATATATATTTATATACTCTAAACGCTATAAAGACAGTGTATATGGAAAGGACAATTATTAATGCAAAAAATGCTGAAGCACAGAATATTATAAAAGAGGCCCGTAAAAAGGCAATCGATGAAGGTATTACCTTCAGTCATGCTGTAATAAAGCTATTGTCCAAATGGATCAACAACGAAGTGCGTATTAAAAAAGAGGTTCGCAAGTGAAAAAGAAATGTGATATTAACCAGAAGGGCGGATCCGGCAAGACTACATTTGCAATCCTTTCATGCCTTGCTCTTGCCAGTGCCGGGCACAAGGTACTTGCAGTAGACTGTGATCCCCAGGCAGGCCTTACCAACTACCTTTCACGGAGCGAAGATATTTGCCTGGAGCTTTTTGATATTATCCTCGGCAGCAAGGAATTCAATATCATCAACTCGGTCCGGGACAGCATCGTTTTCGACTTTATCCCCGCGGATCACCGGCTTGATAAAATTTACGCAACGATGGGCCCCTTCACGTTTGAAACCTTGTTCAACGAACTCAACTACGACTACCTGGTTTTTGACACGCCGCCTACTGTCCAGGGAATTTCCCGTGCCGCGGCCATGGCCAGTGACAAAATTTTTATTCCTGCAGATATTCCCCAGGGGACTATCCTCCCTACCCTCTACCCGATGGGCAGCTTTTTTTAATTATCGTGCCATTTTAGCTCTAACACCTACCAGCAGGTCCTCAGCCTTTTTATACTGACCCTTAAATATATAGAGCATACTGAGACGGGTATATTCGGACAGGTTGGGTTTTTCTTTCATTATCTTGTGTTCAAGCTCTTTTATTTTTGCATCAATATCGCCAACTTCTTTTAATTTATTTTCATAGGTTAAGCTTTCTAAATATGCTTTAAACTGAGCATATTTGGGGCTGCTGGTTAATGCAGTAGTAAGGTACTTTCTTGCCTTTTTGAAATCACCCATGTGGTAATAGCAAAAACCATAGTACCTGTTTATAAACATTTTGTCATCAGCACTATGGGCTATGCGATTTAAGCATTCAATAACCTTTGCATACTCTTTGTTTTCATAATAGATGTATGCTAAAAGATAATTTGCCTTCAGGTGAACATGGTCCAGGGCAACCGTTGCTTCAAAAAACCGCAGCGCATTGGTATAATCCTTCAAATTAAAGTACGCCATACCTGTATAAAAGTTGCCTTCAATAAAATCGCTTTTAAGCTGCAGCGATTCATGAAAATATTGCAGCGCCTTTTTATAATCACCCGTATTGTAATACTCAACACCCAGGTTAAGCAGAACCTTATGGTTCTTTTTTATTGATAATGCTTTTACATACACCTGGATGGCTTTCTCACTGTTTCCCATTCGTGAATATATTTCGCCAATGTTGTTATATGCTTCAATAAATTGCGGAAACACTTCAACCGCATGCATATATGTTTCAATAGCCTGTGCATAATTCCCCTGATTGGACAATGCAAGCGCCTGATTATATATGCTGGCAGCCTCAGTTGGTACACCCATTGCTTTCATACTACAACCTCTTGCTTAGTAATGTGCAATTATCACCTACGCTATACCTATCGGTAAAAGTTTAATTTTCATTTAGAATTTCATCATTATATTGTTTGGGCGATAGTAACTGATAAAAAAATTTAATATGTAATACGCTTACCGTCATAGGTAATCTTTTCTTTTCTACCCGAAGCGTAATGGAGCAGTATCCCGTCTTTCTTAAAATGATAGTAATACAGGTCACTATCTATCTGGTGATACCAGAGCTTGTTGCCTTCTTCACGTTCTACTTTAATCAGATAATACCTGTCATCCTCATCCACAAATATAAGATACAGAAACCCCTTGTATAAAACCTCCAGAAACGTACGACCCGGGATAAACCATATGGTGGAACCGTTGCTTCGCGCCACCGTCAAAAACATGCCTTCGGTATCGCCAGTTCTACAGGCAATATAGTAAAAACGGTCGTCAAACAGTACATTCTGAATAGCCATGGGTTCTGAAAGCTTTTTTACCCATAGCTTTTTACCATCGGGGTTGCTTACACACAGTATTGCATCCTTTTCAGGATTATATATAATTGCAGTGTCATTACAGGTAAATGTGAGCATATCCACAGTGTTTAAGCAAAAATTCCTTTGCGCTTCATGGCATCAATAATTAAACCCGCCAGTTCATCCAGAGCATAATTTTCGTTATTAATAACTATATCATAGTTATGTGGATCTTCCGGATCAAATTTCAGGAAATTTTTTATGAAGCTTTCCCGTTCCATTTCCTTTTGTTCAATTATCTCACGTGCCTCAGGTTGGGTTACTTTAAGCTTTGCTGCTATGCGCTTAACTTTATAACTCATTGGCGCAACAATACGCACATGTAATCCATACGGCATGCCACGGGTTATAACATTGCCTGCTCTGCCTACTATGACCACATGTCCGTTAATTGCCAGTGTACGAACCACCTCGGCTAATTTTCTATATACAGCCACCTGCGGAGGGAATTTACTGAATGTTGTCTGAAAAAGATCGGTCATCTTACTTCGTGCAGTATTTGTCAGTGTTTCGGTTAATTCCTGAGTTAATCCCAGATCCGAAGTTATTTTATCAAGAATCTGTTTGTCATATGCAGCCCATATTGGTGTAGCATGATATTCTTTATTCAATATATCAGTCAGCTTAACTGCAATATCAAATCCGCCACAACCATATTCACGTGAAATAGTAATAAATGGCAGCGTATTAGCCTTCTCCTTATCTTCGACCACCTGCTGTTTCTGCCGCCGCCAGTGTTCAATCTGTTTAAAAATGGTGCTTTCTTTTACTGCTATATCTTTCATAGGGGCCTCCTTTCTTTATAAGGACTATCGCCCACAAAAAAATAACCATAAAGGCTTTTGCATGTGCAATTGCCTCCTTACTGCATTTATAAAATACGCAATAAAATAAAAAATAGCAAGGAAAAATTTGGAGGGAGGAGTGATTGGGTTTACCAATCACTATAGTATATCAAAATAGCAAGGTAAAATTTGGAGGGAGGAGTGATTGGGTTTCCCAATCA
>JARYLT010000057.1 GCA_029907515.1 Spirochaetota bacterium
AAAAACTTAACGATAGCAATGCTCATAGCCCAAAGCCAGATGAATAAATTTTTGATAGATAACCAACGTGGTCCTGATTTGCAGGATGAGCCTGTTCCGGATTATCCAGGCTTCAGCTTTTCACGAACTATCACCCGGTATGAAAATGCTATGATTGGGCCTATTGATGCATATAAGGTTATTATCACTGTTAAATGGTTAGAAAGGCAACAGGAGCGCTCTTATAGCATATCATATATTTACCCTAAACGATAACATGAAACTTTATAAACGTTTACATACACAGAACAATGGCTTCACACTTATTGAAATTCTGGTAGCAACAGCCGTTTCATCTATCATTCTACTTATGATATATACTATACACCACTCAATTATTCAATCTGTGAACAGTTTATCAAAAACTGCTCTTTTCTATGAAGAAGTTAATCTGGCTATTTATAGAATGAACCGCGATTTTTCATGTGCTTACTTTGATAAATTTAATGAAAAACTTTTTTTTATAGGTACCAATGAATTTGGTGATAAACATTTAGGTAAAGTTGATTTTGTTACTATCAATTCAGTAGATACGTTCATAGCGGGTAAATTATCTGAATCGACGCCGCTTACTGATGTTTTTGAAGTAGGATATTATTTAAAACAGATGGAACAACCTGATCACAATGGCAACTATCTCTACTATCTAATGAGGCGATCTGATATTACCTATGATGAAGACCCTCTTAATGGAGGCGATAGTTCATATATATTGTCTAATGTTGTTGATTGCAAATTTGAATTTGGGATAGCTCAAAAATTCACTGATAAATGGGATTCCCGTGAATATCGTCGATTCCCAAATTCTGTGAAAACAACATTAATAGTCAAAAATCCAAATGGAAATGATGAAAAATTTGTATTTATATCATATATTAATTTAAGCAGATAGTTACTCATAAACATGTTTAGACTGATAAAAAAAACTATCGGGAAACTTTATCAAAAGCAAACCAATCATGGTTATGTTTTGATAATTGTACTTATTATCATTGCAGCTATCATATCGATTTCATCAGAATTTTTAATTTTAGCTCAAACAAATACAAGATACTTGCAATCATTTACTAACAGGCAAAAAGCTTATTGGATTGCGCGTTCGGGAATTAATTTAGCTATAGAATTGCTTGAAGCTGATAAAAGAGGTTCAATTGCAAACTTTTTAAGTGGTGATATTGAAACAGACCCTAATGTTGATTCATATAAGGATATTTGGGCTTTACCTTTGCCTGAAATCCCACTGGAAAATGGTAGCATTCAACTGTTTATTGAAGATGAAAATTCAAAAATAAATGTAAGTGTTTTAGCTAATGAATTTGTTGACCAGACACCTTATTATGTTATAATACAACGATTTTTTATGAATATGGGTTTACCCATTGACCTTGCTGATTGCATTTTAGACTGGGTGGACATTGATGATACCCGTTCCCCCTATGGTGCAGAATCTTCAGATTACTATCAAAACTTAAAAAAACCATATAAAGCCAAAAATGCTGCTTTAGATACAATTAATGAATTGCTTCTCATTAAAGGCATTTCACCTCTAATATTCTATGGTTTAGGTGGAGGTAATTATGGATTGGAAGGTAATCTTGTAGAAAATAACAAAGGATTACAGAATGTAATTGAATCATTAACCTCTGGTACAAAAATAGAAATTTCCAAAGATACTTCACTTATAAAAATAGGTAAAGAAAAAAACAGAGCGTTATATAACTATTTTAGAGCTAATGGTGAGCGTAGTGATTATTTGAATGATATCAATAAAATTAATATAAATACTGCCAGTTTCAGAGTATTATCTGCATTGACAGACGCCATGACAGATGATAAAGTGACAGAAATTATTAGAAGAAGATTGCAAAAACCATTTAAAAATGTTGATGAAATCAGTGATATTATTACTGATGAAACTATACGAAAAAACCTGTTAACTGTTCGTTCATATATTTTCAAAATAAAATCTATTGGGAAGATGGGTTCAACTTCTTTAAGCATTGTTGCCTATTACCATAGAGAACGCAAACAAATTATAAACTGGTCAGAAGAATAGGACTGGAGGTTTACCTTGTTTGAAAATATTGCTGTTTTTGATATAGGTTCATTCTCAATAAAATGCATCAAAGCAAAAACTGGTTTTAAAAATTTCCAGGTTGAATCTCTTATTATTGAGGATCTTGATTTTTCAATTGATAATAAGATGGAAAGAATAACTAATGGAATTGATAAGATACTTTCACAAAATGATTTAACAGATTATACAGTTATTTCAACATTATCTTCAAATAAATTATTTTTTTATACCTTAAATTTCCCTTTCAAGAACATCAGACAGATAGGAGAAGTAATTGGATACGAAATTGCAGATTCCATACCACTTGATATGGATTCAGTGATATATGATTTCCAGCCAATTCAAACCGAAAGTCCTGAAGGGATGGATGTTATTGCAGTTGTTGCTCAAAAAACTTTAATCCATCAAATAACAGAAATTTTTGCTAAATATAATCTGAATCTTGCATTTATTGGAGTTGAGTTTAATTCACTATTTCAATCGTATAATTATTTTAACACCGTACAAAATGAATCTATTATTCAACTCAATATTGGGTATGAAAAATCCGTTATCAATTTAATTATTAACAATAGCTTATGTGCAACACGTTGTATTTTATTTGGAGTTAAGAATATTGAAGATCATTTTAATAAGATACTAAATGAACATTATGGCATACACCAATTCATTGCAAATCATTCTTTTGATCTCTCATCTTTTGAAAATAATATACATTATGGCTTACATAAAAAACTAAACATTTCACAGCAAAAATTTAAAACAATATTTAATGATATCCAGAATGAAATTGATAATCTCATCAATGAAATTTTGCTATTTATTAATGCAGAAACTCAAAAATATGAAAATTTCTCATTACAAAGAATTATTATATCCGGCGGAGGGGCATTACTTACAGGTTTTAGTACAATTCTATCCCAACAATTGCAAATACCAGTTGTATTGCAAACTTTGATGGACCAAACTGGTGATACTGAGGTCCAATCACAATTCTACATTACTTTTGGTACTTTAATTGATTATATCAATCGTTCCAAACAAAAAACTATAGATCTTCTTAAGGATGAATTTCAATTATCTCTATCTCAACAGTCTAAAAAGAATTATTATATTGCCCTGTTTTATGGTTCACTAAGTATATTCTTTCTTGTTTTATTCATAATATTATCCTTGATCTACCAATTATCATCATCATCGTATTACAACAGGATTCTTGAAGATAGATATAAGCGGTATTTTCTTACCAATATTGTGCCTGATGACCCCATTAAAGAAGCAACAAACAGATATGCAACATTAAAACGCGAGATAGATAGCATAGAATCTTTTCTAAAAATTGATGATAAAATGATAGAAATTCTCAATTTATTAGTTTCTAATTTTCCTTATGACGCAAATTTTGATTTAAATAATATGGTTATTAATGAAAGCATCATCAGGTTGGATGGATCAATCAATTCAACTGCAAAGATTGATGAATTTAAAAACAGGTTGGTACAGACACAAAAATTTGAATCGGTTGTTTTTAATACCAATGTTATGCAAAATACTGTAAAATTTTCAATGACAATTAAATTCAAATCAAATAAGCCTAAACGTCAAACTACTGCCAATGAGGATTAATTATGATAAAGCTTTCTAACAGAGAAAAATTATTATTAAAAATTCTTATCGGGATATTAATACTTATTATTGGATATAATTTTATTTTCACGCCTTTAATTAATTTTTTTTCATCTTCAGATACATTAATTGTCAGTGATAAACAAAAAATAGAACAGCTTGATAGAATATATAGTAATTATAAAGAACTGGAAACAAAACGAAATCAATATATGTCTCTTCTGAAAAGTGATTCAGAAAATATAAGTACCATGATTGAACAATGGGCACAAAGCAGCAATGTAGCAAAGAACATTGCCTACTCACGGCGCAATCAAACAAATGTTCAGAATAAATATATTAGAATTACAACCGACATGAAATTAGATGCAGTATCAATTCAATCATTACTTAGATTTATTTATGAGATTGAAAACTCGAACAAACTGGTTAATATCAGCTATCTCAGAATTAATAAATCATATAAATCACCTAATCTGTATGATGCAAATTTAAAAATTGAAAGCTTTACTTTACAATAATCTCCTGGATGTATGATATGAATCTAAGTAATTATAAAATCATATTAAAAACATATTATGACAGGCTTTATAATTTTCTTAAAGAGATAGTTACTGTACAATATTTCTGGCGTTATTTAGTGTTTTCAATTGTTATGACAATGCTATTTGTTTTTTTGACTTTTCCGTATGAAATTATTATCCAGAATAAAATTAAGGAAGTTGAACAGAATATTGCTAATTATATTTCTATAGGCAATTTGAAAATTCATACTATCACTGACTCTATAGCTGAAAATATAACAATAGAATTAAAAAATGGAACGGAGATTACTCTCCAGAATGTCTTGTTTAACTTTACTATCAATCCATTTTCAATATTTATTACTCACCATTATGATGGAACAATAAAGATACATAATCTGAATCTTAAAGGTGAGAAATTACAGATAATAACAAACGCTGATATTCTCTATGACCTTAAATATAACAAACCGCTCCCGTATCCAGCAGAAGGCAATATTATTTCAAGCATGAAGGATGTTTCTATTAAAGGAATTTCTATCCAGGGTTTTGAAATACCCGATATAAATATTTCGCAAATAAAGTCAGAACTGATTTTTGAAAAGGGTAATATGATTAATCTTAAATATCTTTTGTTCTCAGGTTCAGAGATACGAGGCAATGCGTATGGAACAATTACCTTATCCAATTACTTCCAGAACTCTTCTCTTAATATAACAATTCAGATTGACTCACAATCAAGTATTCTGGAAGATTATAAAGTTTTGTTAGAATCGATGATGAAACCTGGTACAAAAAATATCACAATTAAAATAATGGGTACAATAGGCAATCCTAATTTTGTTACTCAATAAAAATTAATATATGAATACTATATGAAAATTAAAATTGCTGAAAATACTGGCTTTTGCATGGGTGTGCGTAAAGCTGTATTGGATATTGTTGATGTAATCAATAAAAATAGTGAAACAATTTATGTTATAGGTCCTCTTATACATAACCCTCAAACAGTTTCCATACTTCAATCAAGGGGCATTATTACAATTAATTCCATTGATAATATTGAAAATAAGGTAATAGCTATCCGTACACATGGTATTCCCAGGGATTCATTACGGTTATTAAAACAAAAAGCCTCCAAAATCATTAATTTAACATGCCCTCGTGTAGCACGTGTTCAGGGTATAGTCAAAAAATATTCCAGAGAGGGTTATTTTGCTATTATAATAGGAGATGATCATCATGCAGAAGTTGAAAGTGTAAAAAGTTATGCTGATGCCGGTGTTATTGTAATATCAAACGTTGAAGATATAAAAAAAATTCCTGATGCTTTAAAATATATAGTCGTAGCACAAACTACATTTGATGAGTGCCTTTTTGAAGAAATTACTCAAATTTTAAAAAGAAAATATAATGATATACTGATTTTTAATACAATTTGTGACTCTACTCATAAAAGACAAAGTGATGTGATTAATGCTGTAAAAGAAGGAATTGATACATTAGTAGTTGTTGGAGGTAAAAATTCAGCTAATACCCAGAGATTGGCACAAATAGGTAAAAACAATAATATTAAAACATTCCATATTGAATCTGAAGAGGAGTTGAATGATGAAGATTTTAAAAATTCTAATTATGTTCTTGTAACAGCTGGTGCTTCAACTCCCGGATGGATCATCAATAATGTACTTGAGAAATTATATTCTATATCAAATAAATATAAAAATCCATTATTGCATTTTATAATGCTTTTTTTTGAAATTGCAATTAGATTAAATCTCATTTCCTCTATAGCCAGTTTTTTCATGTCACTTTTAATAGAAAAATTATCCGGTGTATGGTCATCATATAAACTACCATTTCTTTCCGCATTTTTTATATTTATAATGTATGCCGTAAATAACTACTTTTTAAAAGATACTCTTAAAATCACAAATCCATTTAAATATAAACTTCACAAAAACAATCATTTCATAATTTTAACTTCCACTATTGCAGCCATTTTGCTTTCGGTTATGATTACATTGAATATTAAAGATTATTTATCCCTACTTGTGTATTATTGTATATTACTGACAGGAATGGTTTATTCTTCTAGCTATTTCAAATTCTTGATTAATAAATACACATCTTCCTTAATAAAAACAATTTATTCTATTAAATCAATCCCTGCTGACATTGGTTGGATTATTGTTACGTTATTTATACCAGTTTGCTATGCTTTCCAGGATACGAAATTGAGTGAGATACATACAGGTATTGTTTTATCATTAATAATATTTCTATCATATTTGATAGTATCAAGAAATTTATTGCTGGATTTTATTGGTTTCAATGGTGATCTCATTATTGGGAACGTTACGGTGCCAATAATTTTAGGAATTAATAAGGCCAGATATTTATTCTACATATTATCATGTATGGCAATGATATCATTATTCTATTTATCTATCTTCTACAACATAAAGTTTATATTTTTTATTATTAATATAATGATCAATTACTACCTTGTTTTAAAAATTTTAAACCTCAAATATTTTATTTCATTAAAATATGAAATGCTAACAGACATGAACCTTGTTATTTTTATTTTATTATGCCTTTTTATTATTATTGGTTAACCGTTTTCATTTCAGATAATAATTCAAGATATTATTATTCTATAAATTGGAGATACATTAATCTAGTCAATATTTTCATTTTCATTATATATTACAAATTCCTTTTCTGCAATGGTATTGCCTTTATCTACAATTAATATCTTATATGTACCTGCTTCATAATTTTCAATGTTTCCATATATGCAAGGCTTATTTTTGTAAACCGTATCATAAAAAGAATAGATATCAACCCAGACTTTCTCTTTCTTCAATACAACTACTCCAATTTTTTTTTGCTTTGATACTTTTGTAAAGCAAAAAGCCCAATTTACTTTTTGATCCTGGCGAAATTCACACAGGCCACTCTTAATTATGTACCTGTCATCATTGTTATTCTTAAACGCAAATGTACCTGTTTCTTTTGAACATGAAACTACGAAAACAAAATAAAATAATAATATGATATATTTACTCGATTTTGTAATCATCTTTGTCCAGTTCTATTACTTTATTTTTAGTATCTTGATAATTATACTCTTTCTTTTTATTTATATCTTCGGATTGCTTTGTACTGATTTTTATAATATATTTAACAACATGTATGAAGAAATATATTATAAAAAAGAAAAAAATAATTCTTATGAGATTACCTATCATATTGACCTTGTTTATAAGTTTTATTATTCACAAAAATTCTTATTTTCTACTGCTACTTCATAACTTCATTTGTCAACTTATAAATTTCAATAATCATCAGTTATTCTCGTTTATAATTCGCACCATTTCACTGACTGCATTGGCCAACCCTGTGAAAATAGAACGTGAAATAATCGAATGCCCTATATTTAATTCTTCTAATCCAGGCATTGAAAGAATTGGTGCTGTATTTATATAATTTAACCCGTGACCTGCATTGACTCTTATACCAATATTTGATGCAATGGTAGCTGCATAAAAAAGTCTACTTTTTTCTTTATCAATAGTATCTTTCCCCTTTGCATTACAATATGTACCTGTATGCAACTCAATAAAATCTGCACAGGATTCTTTTGAAAGTTTAACAGATTCTTCTTCTGGTTCTATAAACAGGGAAACTAAAATATTTTCTTTGTGAAATAAGGATACTATTTCACAAATCTTTTTAAAATTTGTTTTTACATCAAGCCCACCTTCGGTAGTAATTTCCTGCCTTTTTTCAGGGACCAGGGTTATCTGGTCAGGTTTAACTTTAAGTGCAATTTCAATTATTTCATCAGATAATGCCATTTCCAGGTTAAATTTGCCTTTAACTACTTTTCGTAATGCAAAAACATCATGGTCCTGTATATGCCTCCTATCTTCCCGCAAATGTACTGTTATACCAGCTGCACCATGTTCTTCACATATAATTGCACCCTGTACTGGATCAGGTTCTTTACCACCTCTTGCCTGACGTAAAGTTGCTATATGATCAACATTAACACATAATTGAACGTGCGACATTATCAAAGACCTCCAATATTACTATTCTTCATGTGATATATATACTTCTGTTTCTGCAGGTTCATAGGTGAATATTTCAAAAGGTGCTTTTACCTTTTTTTCAACAAAAATTGGTAATTTTATAACTTCCTGATCATTGGCATCAATCACACCATTTACATAGGCAACCAGTACATTTTCATTTAATTCAATATTCATCAAAGACTTTTTTATATACACCACTACTTTCTTATGTTTCAAAATATATTTAAAATCATTACGCTGATTACGTATTTCAATGGGCATTGTTAAACTTACAAGATTAGTTACTGAAGTAATTGGTATTGTAAGCATTACAGTATCAGGAGAAATAAAAATCTTTGAATAATCTTTTATATTGACGTGTACAGGAACATGCAATGTTTGAATTTCTTTGTCTATGTTCAACGGATACGTCTTTAAACTTTTTATAGTATCTACAATAATATCTGCACCAGATATTTGAATTAACGGTGGTTCAACTATTACTGTACCTTTTTTATATTGTGGTGAAGGTTCACCAATTATTACAGGCTGTACTGGCACTACTTTATTTTTAATTTTACAAATTGTAAGCTCCAGTTTTTCTTTTTCAAGAAAATATTCAATATTATTCAGTAGTTCATTTGATTGAACCCTAATCAAATACTCATGTTTTTTACCTATATCAGGCCTGGTCAAATCAATATACAATTTTATATTAGAGACATTAATGGATTTTATATATTCCTTTTTCCCTCGAAAGGTGATTCGTATTTTTTGTATATCTTCCAGTATAATAAGATCCTGGGAAAGATTTTTGATTTCAGGATAAATATGATATGTAATTTCTTCAATCTGACTATTCTGCAAATTGGCCCATAATATTACAGCAAGAAGAATGGACAATACTTTTGGCAACAGATCATGCTGTTGAATTAACATTTTTATTTTTTGCAAAAAGGATATCATTTGACGTTATAAATCTCCTCTTTGCTTTTGGGATTCATGTAAAATAATATCATATTCTTTAAATCAGTATATTTTATCTTTGATTGAAATTTACCATTTACCATTATAGAAATATTTCCTGTTTCCTCAGATGTAACTATAACAAGCGCATCTGTTTCTTCAGCCATCCCCAATGCTGCCCGATGCCGTGCACCATGTTGTTTTTTCAACTGCCGTGAATCACTCAATGGCAAATAACAAGCTGCTGCTGCAATCTTTGCTTCTTTAATAATTATCGCCCCATCATGTAGCGGAGTATTTGGGAAAAAAATTGTACGTATTAATTCCTCTGTTATCCCTGCATTAACCACAACTCCTGACTCAATGTATCCACGAAGATCTGTTCCACGTTCTATAACAATAAGTGAGCCAACCTTCTCTTCTGACATTGCAATAATTGCATTAACAAGTTCATCTAATGGAAATGCATCAGTATTCATTGATGATGGCAACCATGTTCTTTGACCAAATTGTGTTATAATTCTGCGTAACTCTGGCTGAAAGAGTATGATTATCATGATCACAATGTATGATGTCAAATTTGTAATCAGCCAGTTTAACGTTTCCAGTCGCAATACTTTTGATAATACCGCAGCTATAAAAATGATAATCAGGCCTTTTAAAATCTGAATTGCCCGTGATCTAGATAAAAATGTATAAATCCAGTAAAAGATATATGCTACGATTAATATATCTATGATGATTCTAACATATTCCCAGCTTATTTTAATATAGTCCCAGGCTGTTGTGAAAAAAGAATTCATGAGTTTGCAACCTGATATAACATTTTTAACGGTTTAATAATAAGTTTATGCTCTTTAACATCATGTACACGGATAATATCTGCACCATTATACATTGCGATAGCATTCAATGCTATAGTTCCTGGCAATCTATCTTCATGGGTATCATACAACTTTCCAATCAATGACTTTCGCGACAATCCAATTAAGACAGGATACCCCAACTTTTTAAAATATTGAATATTATTCAGTATAACGTAATTTTGCTCTAATGATTTGCCAAATCCAATGCCGGGATCAACTATAATTTTATCATCGGCAATATGCGCTTTTTTAGCAATCTCAATTGATTGACATAAATATTTGGCAATATCTGATAATAAATCATTATATTCTGTATTTAATTGCATAGTCTGAGGAGTACCCTTGATATGCATTATAACACAATAGGCATTATACCGGGCGATAGTAACTGGCATATCAGGATCACCCTGTAATCCGGATATATCATTCACCATGATTGCACCAAGTCTCAAGGCTTCATCAGCAACCCTGGATTTTCGGGTATCGATAGAAACTGGTATATTAAATTCATGTATGATTTTTTCAATTACAGGACAAACCCTGTCAATTTCCTCTTCCAGTATAACTTCTTCAGCACCAGGTCGTGTTGATTCCCCACCAACATCAATAATATCAACGCCATCATTAATCATTTCCCTTACATGATATAATGCTGCATCAATTGAATTATATTTACCTCCATCATAAAATGAATCAGGAGTAACATTAAGTATACCCATAACAAGTGGACCATGTTTGATATTAATATCTATCCTGTTCATAGTACAAGCATCACTGAAATAAAATTGTTATAACCCAAATCAACCGAATCGTATGAAAAAGCATAACCTATAGTACAATCACCTAATCCTATTGTGCATCCAGTTGTAAATAATGAATCATTTAAACCCAAATAAACTGACATACTTTTATATACAAGTAATTCAAATCCTATATTATATTCATAATCATCTTGTTCAATCTTTTTAATCCCTGAAAAAGCAATAGTAAAATTATTGGCTCTGCTTACAATGGCTGAACTAATTTTAATTGAAGGTGAACCAAAATCATATTTTTTCATAATGTATTCATATTCTTTTGTTGGATAAAGGCCTGTACCAATATCCTGAATGACAAAACCTACCTTTAAAAATGGTATTACTTCAGTAATAACACCAATATCCAATCCTGTACCAGCATAGGAAACATTTGATATTGTTTCATATAATGCTTTTATTGTAAAACCAACAGCAGCATCACCAATATATGTTGCATATGAAAACATGCCAACATTAGCGGAATATGATGTAACTCCGGTTTTATTCCCATTTATATCATATGTATCAATATCCGGTGATTTTATGGAATATAAACCCATTCCCAGAGCATTACCACTGAACTTGTATGCAAAACCACCAAAACCCGCATAACGTTCTGCAGCAACCATTCCTCCTGATGCACCAATCTGCAACACATTAAAACTTGACTCATCCTGTGAAAAGGTTAAAAGGTCTTTTTCAGATATACTATCTATTTTACCCTGTTTTGCTTTCTGTTTAATTTCTTCAGGTGTCAAAGGCTGCTTCCCCTTAATATCAAGAAGCCCAGCCGGGTTCCAGTATATAGCAAATACATCATTGACAACCACTTCAGCAGCCTTACCCATTGCTATATAACGAGTACCTACCCATCCCGTTCTGGTAAAGCTTGCACGCGAGCCGGCATCATTTATTGCATAAGCACATACAGGAAATAACAAAAATAGTAACATACATACTTTCAATCGTATCATTATTACAAATCCTTACTGGATCAATATTCGTATTATTTTTTTCTTATATTCGCCATCAGATCTTTCTAATTCTATCTTTATGATGTACATACCCGGTGCAACAACTTTACCTACATCATTTCGCCCATTCCATTTCAGGTCCGTTGTACCTGACAATACTTTAACCATATCACCATTAATGTCATAAATAGTGCATTTAACACTCTGTGCATCTGAAACTTTTATAGTTAAAGTACCGTGTGTTTTTGGTATAAAAGGCACGGGATATGCATACACCTGATTAAGGTCAATAGCATAACTCTTATGAACTATCGCACATATTGATAACATGAATATAAAAACAGAAAAACATTTTGATATATTCATACATATATCCTCTTTATATATCAAAAACATAATTTATAATGAACTACAGGGCAGTATTCGTCAATTAATATATTTATATACTATTAAAAATTTGAATTATTCCAGCGCTTTATGTGCTTCATCTACACATACATCAATAAGAGTTTTATAATCATCAGTTGATTTTCTGGTTTTACAATGGATTGCACTATATAGTAAAAATTCAATATTGCCTTTAGGTCCTTTAATAGGGGAATAGGTTAATCCAAGTATTGTTATATTCATCGTTTGAAGTTCTTGAAGAATCCTTAAAAGTATATCCTTATGATATTGAGGCATTTTAACCACCCCTTTTTTATGTTGAAATCTTTCAGCCTCAAATTGAGGTTTTATCAGAAGAATTACATCAAGTTCATAATCAAATATTGTTATCATTGTTTGCATAACTTTGATTATTGAAATAAATGAAAGATCAGCTGTTATCAGATGTATATGATCATGAAAATCTTCTTTAGTTAAATAACGTGCATTTCGACGTTCCATGACAATAACCTTTGGATTAATTCGCAGGGTATAATCCAGTTGTCCATATCCCACATCTACTGCATATACTTTTTCTGCTCCGTATTGTAAAAGGCAATCAACAAATCCTCCAGTAGATGAGCCCAAATCCAGTACAATTTTTCCTGTTACATCAATGTTAAAATAATCCAGAGCTTTCTTTAATTTTTCACCCCCACGGCTTACAAATTTCTGTGACAATTCACGAACAGTTATAACATCATTTTCTTTTACTATAAATGATGGTTTATAGATTACCTGGTTATTCACTGTAACATAACCAGCTATAATTAAATTTTTTGCTTTTTCTCGTGAAGTGCAGATATTATTTTGAAGAAGATATTGATCTAAGCGGTTTTTTGGCATGAGAATTTTTCTCTGTATTAATCATGCTGATAATTTTATGTGTTATAGTATCTGAATCAAGCTCATAATAGCGTAAGAGCTCAGAAACTTTGCCATGTGTTATGAAACTATCTGGAAATGCAACATTAAAGAGATTTTTATGCCGCATTGATCTGTCAAGCTGTGAATTTATGTATTCAGCTATACCACCATTAGCATAACTGTTTTCCAGAACAATATAGTATGGTATAGTATTCATTATAAATTCTATTTGTTTTACCGGTAATGGTTTTATTGATAGAATGCTATACACTGATGATTTAATATTATATGAATGTAACTTTTTATGAATTTCAACTGCCATTGATAACATATCTCCGGCAGCAAAGAGAGCAATCATTGGGCGTTGGCTTTTATAGTATGCTTTCAATTGAGGAATTTTCAATAATCCTTTTGGCATTGAATGTTCATATTTATCATCACCACCTCGTGGATATCGTATGGCAACAGGCCCATTGTTATAACTGGCAGCATAGTATATCATATCTTTAAGCTCATTACCATTGGTAGGCGATAATAAAACAAAATTTGGTATAGACCTGATAATACCAATATCAAAAAGCCCATGATGTGTCTCACCATCATCCCCAACTATACCTGCCCTATCTATGAGAAGTTTAACAGGCAAATTCATCAACGCAACATCATGAATAATCTGATCAACGGCTCTCTGCATAAATGTTGAATATATTGATACAAAAGGTTTCAATCCATTTTTAGCCAGTGCTGATGCCAGTGTTATAGCATGCTGTTCACATATCCCAACATCAATAAATCGGCTGGGGAATTTTTCCTCAAATTCAGCTAAACCAGTCCCCAGTTTCATTGCAGCTGTAATAGCAAATATTTTTTTGTCATGTTTGGCTAAATCAACCAGAGTCCTGCCAGCTATCTCCGAATAACTGATAGATGATTTCTTAACTGGTTTTCCCGTTTTTATATCAAATGGGCCTATCCCATGAAATTTTGCGGGATTATTTTCTGCATGCACATAACCTTTGCCCTTTTTTGTATATACATGAATGATCTTTGGGCCTTTGTTGAGTTTAGAAATCCTGTTAAACATCTCTATCATCATAGGTATATTATGACCATCAATTGGGCCAAAATACCGTATGCCTAAATCTTCAAAGAAACTGCTGGGAATAAAAATTCCTTTTATACGTGCTTCAATACGGTCAAATAAGGTAAAAAGTTTGGGTCCAATCTTTGGAATTCTGCTGATAAATTCGTATGATTTTCTTCGTAATTTATTATATGTTCCACCAGTAATAAGGCGCATCAGGTATTCTGAAAGAGCGCCAACATTTTTTGAAATTGAATGTTCATTATCGTTCAATATAATTATTATATCTTTTTTAAGATGACCTATATGATTCAATGCCTCAAATGACATTCCACCAGTCATTGAACCATCACCGATAACTGCTACAATATTATATTTTGAATTATTTACATCCCGTGCAATGGCTTCACCTAATGCCAGCGAAAGACTTGTACTGCTATGCCCTGTATTATAATGATCGTGTGGCGACTCCGAAACTTTGGGAAAACCGCTAATTCCATTGAACGTTCGTAATGTATGAAATTGTTGATTTCTGCCAGTTAAAATTTTATGTGCATAGCACTGATGCCCCACATCCCATATTATTCTATCCTGTGGTGAATCAAAGACATAGTGCAATGCTATTGTCAGTTCAACAACACCAAGCGATGAAGCTAAATGACCGCCATTTTTTGAAACAACCTCAAGAATACGTTGTCTTACTTCATCAGCCAGAGCTGTAAGTTCTTTTACTGACAAACGTTTTATGTCCTGTGGCCCATATATATCGCTTAGCATAATAATCTGTTATATAAGTTAGTTATATTCAATATATCACATGATTCCGATTAATTAGTAAATTTTAATTTACAAATGTCAAGAATTACTTGGCGATAGTTCATACGATTTAACTATGCGTGTAATTGATACAGCTTTTCCCTGCCTATTGCAGACCACAAGCACTGCATTTAATTTAGGATCATTCTGTGCAACTTTGAATTTTATTCTGGTATGATATATAAAATTATGTATTGAAGATTCTTTATCCATGCCAATAACAGAATCAAATGGACCTGTCATGCCAACATCTGTTATATATGCAGTCCCTTGTGGAAGTATTGTTTCATCAGCAGTCTGAACATGAGTGTGGGTGCCACAAACAGCAGATGCCCTGCCATCAGCAAACCATCCAAAAGCCTTTTTTTCCGAGGTTGCTTCAGCATGAAAATCTACAATAATTATATTTGCGTTAGATCTAATTTCATCATAGAGTGTATTAAATGTAATAAATGGGCAATCTACAGGTTCCATATTGATTCGGCCAATTAAACTGACTATTGCTATATTTAAATTATTAATTCTTACTATAGTAAATCCTTTTCCGGGTACACCCGATGGGAAATTTGCAGGACGTAAAATAGAACTGTTTGATTCAAGAAGTTTTATTATGGTTCGGTTATTAAAAATATGATTTCCTGTTGTCAGTATATGGATGCCATACGAGAAAAGTTCCTGTGCAATCTCAGGCGTTATGGACATGCCTCCAGCAGCATTTTCACAATTTGCAATTACACAATGTACTGAGTATTCTTTGCAAATTTCACTGAGGTGATCTTTAATAATTGTTCGTCCAGGTCTTCCAACAATATCACCTATAAGTAATATATTGATTGTATCCATACTATTTATTATTACAATCAGCAATCAGCTGTCACTGATTGCTGATTGTTTTTATACTTATCGAGCATAATCTACTATTCGTGTTTCCCGTATAACGGTAACCCGCACTATTCCAGGATATTTTAATTCAGATTCAATTTTTGAAGCTATATCCCGTGCCAGTACAGTAGCCTCTTCATCAGTAACCTGTTCATTGGAAACCATTACTCTGATCTCCCTTCCAGCCTGTATTGCATAGCATTTTTCAACACCCTTAAATCCATACGCAATGTTCTCAAGATTTTCAAGGCGCTTAAGATATGTATCCAGTGATTCACGGCGTGCTCCGGGACGTGAAGCAGATATGGCATCAGCTACCTGTACCAGTATGGCTTCAAATGATTCAGGTTCCTTATCATTATGATGTGAGGCAATTATATTGACAACAACATCATTTTCGCCAAATTTTTTGGCAAGCTCAGCCCCAACAATGGCATGAGCGCCTTCACCTTCAACAATGCTTCCCTTACCTATATCGTGCAATAACCCCGCCCGCTTTGCTGTAGCAACATCAAGCTTCAGCTCACCAGCCATAATAGCTGCTAAATTGGCAACTTCTTTACTGTGTGAAAGTACATTCTGACCATAGCTTGATCTATATTTCAGTTTTCCTACATGATACAATGCATCTTTTGAGAGTCCTGGAATACCTAATTCAAATGCAGCACGTTCACCTTCTTCCAGCATATTTTCTTCCAATTCATTTTTAACCTTTTCTACCACTTCTTCAATACGTGCAGGATGAATACGCCCATTTTCAATTAATCGTTCAAGTGATAGCCGTGCAATCTCTCTTCGTATTGGATCAAAACCGGAAATTACCACAACTTCAGGCGTATCATCAATAATCATATCAACACCTGTAAGATTCTCAAGAGTACGGATATTTCTACCTTCACGCCCAATAATCCTACCCTTCATATCATCAGACGGGAGTGACACCGTAGTAATGGTACTTTCCTGAGTATAATCTGATGCACTCCGCTGCAATGCAGCTAACACTATCTCTTTTGCTTTTTTATCAGCTGTTCTTCGTGCTTCCTCTTCAACTTTATTGATTAATTTTATTGCCTCAAATCTAACCTCATTTTCAAGATTTTTAAGCAACAGTTGTTTGGCTTCTTCACGGGTTAATCCAGAAATACGCTCTAACTCCTGCTTGTGTTTTTCCAGGTGTTTATTCAATTCCTGCTCTTTTTCTAAGTTTTCTTTCTCCTTAATTTGTATTAATTTTTCCTGTTTTTCCAGTTGCTGGATTTTATTGTCGATCATTTCTTCTTTTTGAAGAATTTTTCTTTCAATATTTTGTAATTCAATCCTCCTTTCACGCATTTCTTTTTCAAACTGGTTTCTTTCTTTGAGAAGCTGATCTTTTGCTTCCAGCAGAAGTTCCTTTCGTTTAGCTTCTGCTTCTCTGACAGCATCCTGAATGATTTTTCGTGACTGCGCTTCAGCAGTGTTAAGCTTAATCTTCCCTATGTATGCTCTGAACAAATAGCCTAACAATGCCGCTATAGGCAGAGCAACAATCAGGAGGATAGTAATTATGTTCATAGTAATCCTCCTTACCTGATGTTTAACTGCAATTACATATGCTACGGATGTAGCCTCAGGACAGGTTATTGAGATTGGAATTTTTCCTTAAGTTTTGAACTGACAAACTGTGGGACCAGTCTGGAAATATCACCACCATAGCTGGCAACCTCTTTGACCATCTTGGATGAAACAAATGAGAATTCACTCTTAGACATTAAAAAGATAGTCTCTACTGAAGGCGCCAATTCCTTATTCATTAATGCTATGGCATATTCATATTCAAAATCAACTATCGCCCGCAATCCTCTAACAATAAAATTAATATTGTTCTTCTTGCAATACTCAGCAAGAAGACCATCAAAACTTGTTATTTCAACTTTAGATATATCCCTGCAACATTCCTGTAGCATTGCAAGGCGTTCTTCAACTGCAAATAGAGGAAATTTTTCGCTATTGCGAGCAATGGCAACTATAAGTTTATCAAACAGCTGTGTTGCTCTTTTAATTATATCCAGGTGTCCACACGTTAAAGGATCAAAAGATCCCGGATAAATTCCAATTTGCATATAATGCTAACCTATCCTGATCGGTTCAACAAAAATAATCTTATAATTACATTTTGTCAACATTTATTCATATTTCAATATTTTTTTCTACCACACAAAGCGCTCTTCCCGGTAACTATCGCCTTTATTATTTAAAGGTTTTGCAGGCAAAGCTTTAAAATAGGAGACAGCTCCACAAAAACGCTTTTTCCAGTATGTATTATTGATGGAATCATACCGCACATATTTTCCGCTGCTGGGAGCATGTACAAATGTATCATTTCCAACATAAATGCCAACATGTGATATTGTATTCATGTTAATCCTGAAAAAGAGTAGATCCCCCGGCTGGGCCATTTTATAAGGTATTTTTTGCCCTTTTGTATATTGTTGTGCTGTACTTCGTGGTATCTGAATGCCATTTTTGTTATATACATAAAACACGTAACCAGAACAATCAAAACCCGATGGTGTGGCACCCCCGTGCCTGTAGGGTGTGCCAATATATTGTGTTGCAGTATTGATTATTTGTTTCCTTTTTAAGGGTATATTCCTGTATTGCCACTGTGAAGGCACACATGAAATTAATGTCATCATCAATACAAATATTAAAATACGATAATTTTTTTTACTCATACTATTACCATCGTCAAAGGTTGCTAAAATATTTATATTGACAATATACACTCCACTAGTTTGGATAGAGTAATACATATATAGTAAGAAAATTAATACAAAAGAGGTGTAATATGATTCAGCCACTACGTAAAGATACTACCAGTATTCCTGGATTTGATGCAAAAATTCCCTATAAGGTAAAGGATATTTCACTGGCAGAATTAGGAAGGAAGGAGTTGCAATTAGCTGAAAATGAAATGCCAGGACTCATGGCATTACGTCAGAAATATGGTAGCCAGAAACCATTAAAAGGCATGAAAATCAGTGGCAGCCTTCACATGACCATACAGACAGCAATGCTTATTGAAACACTTCATCACCTTGGAGCAGATATTCGCTGGGCATCCTGTAATATTTTTTCTACACAGGACCATGCGGCTGCTGCTATAGCCAAAGCTGGAACTGCTGCTGTCTTTGCATGGAAAGGCGAAACCCTTGAAGAATACTGGTGGTGCACCGAACAGGCCCTTATATGGCCTGATGGAAGCGGGCCTGACCTTATTGTTGATGATGGTGGTGACGCAACACTATTTGTTCATATGGGCGTTAAAGCTGAAAAAGACCCATCAATACTGGATCAAGAATATGACAGCAAAGATATGCAATGCCTTATAGACAGATTGCGCTTGTCAGTAGAAAACAATCCCAAACGGTGGACTACTATTGCATCAAAAATCAGAGGTGTTTCGGAAGAAACAACTACCGGTGTTCACCGGCTATATCAGCTTGAGAAAACTGGTGAACTTCTCTTCCCAGCAATTAATGTTAACGATTCGGTAACAAAATCCAAATTTGACAACCTTTATGGATGCAGAGAATCTTTAGCAGACGGGATTAAACGTGCAACGGGTATTATGGTTGCAGGCAAAGTTGTAGTAGTATGCGGTTACGGTGATGTTGGCAAAGGTTGCGCTCAATCTATGCGGGGATTTGGTGCACGGGTGATAGTTACAGAGATTGATCCGATCTGTGCGCTGCAGGCTGTAATGGAAGGGTATGAAGTAAAAACACTGGAGGATGTTGTAGAAATTGGCGACATCTTTGTAACTGCAACAGGCTGCTGTGATGTTATCCGGGGCGAGCATATGGAAAGAATGAAAGATGAGGCGATAGTGTGCAACATTGGACATTTTGACAGTGAAATTGAAATGAGCTATCTGGAAAATAACAAAAAATGCAAAAGAATAAATATTAAGCCTCAGGTTGATAAATGGATACTGGAATCAGGAAGGTCAATTATTGTTCTTTCAGAAGGAAGGCTTGTCAACTTAGGTAATGCTAACGGTCACCCAAGTTTTGTTATGAGCACAAGTTTTACCAATCAAACCCTTGCCCAAATTGAACTGGCAACAAAGAAGCTGGAAAAGAAAGTATATACACTCCCAAAAAAATTAGATGAGGAAGTTGCACGATTACATTTAGGGCGATTGGGAGTAAAATTAACACGACTAACACCAAAACAGGCCGCATATCTGGGAATAGAAGTTGATGGTCCATACAAACCTAATCATTACCGATATTAATAGAATAATAAAACGGGCAGGTGGTTAACCTGCCCGTTTTATATTCAACTGATTGTTAATCCATATCTTTTGGATACATGGATTCTATTTCTTTTGCATACTTCTGTTCAATAACACGGCGTTTTACTTTTAATGTTGGTGTAAGTTCACCGCTTGCCTGACTCCATTCAGCTTCTAACAGTTTAAATTTTCTTATTTGCTCAACACGTGAAAATTGTTTTGTATATTTCTGAATTTCCTGAGCAATTAACTCATTTACCTTATCATTTTCAATGAGTTCTTTATTATTCGCAAATTGTATACCTTGTTTTTTAGCCCATTTGCCAAGCTCCTCAAAAGCCGGAATAACAAGGGCGGATAAATATTTTCGCCTATCCCCTATTACTGCTACCTGTTCAATATACTTTGATTCTTTCAGGCTATTTTCAATATTTTGTGGGGAAATATTTTTACCACCTGCAGTCACAATGATATCTTTAATTCTGCCAGTTATATACAATCTTCCTTTTTCATCAATGACACCAATATCACCCGTTTTGAAAAAACCATCTTTGGTGAAAACTTCTTTTGTAGCTTTTGGGTTTTTATAATATCCTTTCATTACCTGTGGACCTTTTATTAAAATTTCCCCATCATCTGCAATTTTGATAATTGTATCTTTTAAAGCAGGTCCAACTGATCCTGGCTGTATCATACCTGGCCTGTTTACATTGGTTACCGGAGTTGTTTCAGTAAGGCCAAATCCCTCAAGTATAACTATACCCATCCCAAGGAAAAATTCTGCATCTGAAACTGCTAACGGTCCGCCACCTGATACAGCTATTCGTATCCTGTCAAATCCTAATGCAGCTTTTAACTTAGACCAGATAAGTTTATCAGCCAACCGTACCTGAAAACCCAATATTCCTTTTGGCTTTTTATCCTGGCAAACATATGGGGTATTCTTTTTTGCAACATATAATGACCAGTTAAACAATGCTTTTTTTATCCCCTTAACATCAGCAGCCCGGGCTAAAATGCCTGCATGAATTTTTTCATATAATCGTGGGACACTAACAATGAAATTTGGCCTGATTTCAGCTAAATTCTGAGGTACTGTTGAAAAATCTTCAGCATATGCTATTTTTGCACCACCGGCAATAGCCAGATAATATCCTGCAGTTCTCTCAAGTGAATGTGATAAAGGCAAAAATGATAAACATACATCTTTATAGGTTACATAATCACTAAAATCATACAGTATTTGATTAACATTAGCTACAAAATTTCCATGTGTTAGCATTACCCCCTTGGGATTCCCGGTAGTTCCCGAGGTATAAATAATGGTAGCGAGATCATCTTTCCTGATAGATTTTATTCTTTTTTCAAATTCCTGTTTATTTTTATATGTTTTCCCTTTTTCAATAGCCTGCGAAAGTGTTATTACGCCTGGTGTTTTAGTTTTTATTTCATCAAATACAATAATCTGTTTTACTTTGGGCAATCTTTTTTTTACTTTTAAAATCCTTTCTAAATGGTCATCAGTTCCAGCAATACACAGCACACTATCTGAATTATCAATTATATAATATGCTTCTTCTGATGAATTTGTTGCATAAATGGGAACAATAACTGCTCCAATTGACAGGATAGCCATATCCGCAACAAACCATTCATACCGGTTAGGAGAAAAAAGTGCAATTTTAGCACCCTTCTTTATACCCAATGAGAGGAGATAATATGCAAAATTGCGTATAAGTTGATCCATTTGATTCCATGATAGATCAACATATACTCCACCTTTCTTGTATGAGACACATCCCTGATCACCTAAATTTTTGACCTGCTTTTGAAATATAGCAGGCATAGACGATTCTGAATACTGAATCATAAGATCCTCCATATAGATAATATTTTATATACAATAATATGTATTTTTAACAATTTTATTATATGTGAATACTATATTTATTATGTCAACATATATTCTATAAATTTTTATTGTAGTTAAATCATTTTTTCAGTATCAGGGATGGGTCAAGTCCAATATAGTGTGTAATCCTACCAGATACATAAAAATTATTTGCTACTCCAGTGACT
>JARYLT010000058.1 GCA_029907515.1 Spirochaetota bacterium
ATTATTAAAAACATCATAATTACTAGATTATATATTATCGATTAATGTTGAATAGGGTAGTTGCTTGGAAAAAAATTTTTGTGTAAAATAAATAGTAATCATTGGTGATGTATTGATAAAAAAATATTTGAAGCTATATGAAGTAATGAAATTATTTTAAACAGGATTTTATGTAAATAAAGGTTTTTCGTGAATTACCTAATATGCCAGTTGTGTTTGCAATTCGATTATTTTATTTATTTCATGGATATTTTTTAGTATTGATTCTTCATGGTTGGAAAGTAAAATAATGAGAGTTTGATTCAGATTATATATATACGTAATAGCTGAATTTATATTCTTCATTGTATCACTAATTATATTGGCTACAGGATGATTTATTTTTTTAAGGAAATTTTCAAAATCGGTATATTCAATGCCAATTTTGGATGTTATATCATTAATGCAACTGGCAATAGAATAATTACAAAGAGAGATATCTTCAATAATTTCATTGTTTGATGATATTATGGTAACTATCGCTTCTTCATTTTCATTTATCAAATTTATCTGTATTGTTTGAAGATTCACTTCAAACTTTTTTAACAACATTTGTTTGGTTAACAGTAAATCTGATAAATTATGAAGAAGTGATTCTATATCATCCCTCAATTGAAAAGGAACCTTTGGATGCTGTCGCAACCCTGTCCGAAGGAGTTTCTTTAGTAGAAATTTTATCCCATGCATCCCGTAACTCTCTTAATAATTTGACAACATTTTTTAAAATATCGGCGTTTTTCTGAATATTAGCTTCTAAAAGCTGTTTTTTGAAGAATATATACAGGTTAAAAAGATTACGTGCAACATCGCCACCTTCATTCATATTTAAAGCTAAAATTAATTCGTTAATTATATCCTGAGCCTTAAGGATATTGGTATTGGCAATATCGTAGGTTTTTGGATGCATATTTTCTATAGCGATATTGCAGAATTTAATGGCACCATCATAAAGCATTACGATTAATTTACCCTGATTGGCGGTATTTATTTCTGTATGTTTGTACTGGTCATACGGATTTCTACTGGGTAAAGCCATGTAATCCCCCCTCGATTATAAACGCATTGGCATTAATAGTATCGGATAAAAATATACAAATCTTTATTGATTAATCCAATATGGAACACAAATAATTAACCTAAAATGTGCTTAATTCTTTGCAAAATTTCCTCATATTTTTCTTTTGTTTTCTGTATAATCTCATCTGGCAGAGGAGGAGGGGGCGAATTTTTATCCCATGTGGTTGTTTCTAAATAATCACGTATAAATTGTTTATCTAAACTAACCGGTGAAATGCCAGGTTTATATAATGCTGCATCCCAGAATCTGGAGCTGTCGGGTGTTAAAACTTCATCAATTAAAATAATCTCTTTTTCAGAAAACCCAAATTCAAATTTTGTATCAGCCAGTATAATGCCGGCTTTTTTCAATTTATCACGGGCAAAATCATATAAATCTAAAGTTGCCTGAGCTAACTTTTCGGCAACATCAGTTCCCAGTGCCTTTTTCATTTCTTCAATGGTAATGTTTTCATCATGACCGGACGCAGCTTTAGTAGCTGGAGTAAAGATTGGATATGGCAATTCGCTTGCTAATTGCAATCCTTTGGGTAATTCAATGCCGCACACTTTCCCGCTTTTCTGGTAATCTTTCCACCCGCTTCCAATGATATATCCTCGTGCAACACATTCAAAATCTATACGTTTTGCTTTTTTTACCAGTACAGCCCTGTCCTGAAAAAATTCTGGATAATCACAGAATGGCTTTGGAAAATTTTTATAATTGGTTTCAACAATGTGATTATTAATAAATTTAATATTTTTAAACCATAAATTAGATATTGTATTCAAAATAATGCCTTTGCCGGGTATTCCGTTTGGGAACACCCAATCAAATGCAGATACTCTGTCAGTTGAAACAATAATCAAATGTTCATCATCAACTTTGTAGACATCGCGTACTTTACCTGAAAAAAGCTTTCGTGCACCTGAGACTTTTGTGGTGGTTACAGCTTCCATAATGTTTCCTTTCTAATATAATATTTGGCGATAGCTCATAGTAGCAGCCATCAGTTTGATAATTTTTTAATCAGTATATCATTAACCATCTGAGGATTTGCTTTGCCTTTGGATTCCTTCATAACCTGTCCAATGAGGAATTTTAATGCTTTATCCTTACCATTTTTATAATCTTCCACTGATTTAGGGTTATTCTTGATTACTTCATCAATGATAGATTCAATTGCACCGGTATCGGTTACCTGACGTAATCCCTTTTCGTTAATAATTGTATCAGGATTTTTACCAGTTTCAAGCATTTCTTCAAAAACGGTTTTAGCTATTTTTCCACTGATGGTTGCATCATCTATTCGCTTAAGAAGTATAGCTAAATCTTTGGGCTTAACAATAAAAGAATCAATAGTTTCCGGGTCATCAATCTTTGCTAAAACCTCACTCATTATCCAGTTTGATGCTTTTTTTGGCTGTGCCCCATCTGCAACAACTGCTTCATAGTACGATGCCAGTTGCCTTGTGCTGGTTAACACCTGGGCATCGTATTCGGGCAATCCATATTGTTGCATAAATCGTATGCGTTTTTGGTGAGGCAATTCAGGCAATTCTTTTTTTAATTGTTCAATGAATTCCTGAGATATCTCAATTGGTGGTAAATCCGGTTCGGGAAAATAGCGGTAATCATGAGCTTCTTCTTTTGATCGCATAGAAAATGTAATATTGCGGTCAGCATCCCATAAACGGGTTTCCTGAACTATTTTTTCATTTTGCAGTAACATCTTCTTCTGGCGTTCAATTTCATATTCAAGAGCTAATTTAACCGAACGGAAGCTGTTTAAGTTTTTTATTTCAACTTTTTGACCAAAGGTTGTGGAACCTTTTGGTTTTAAAGATACATTAACATCGCATCGTAAGCTTCCTTCTTCCATATTACAATCAGATACTTCAATATATTTCAGTATTGAACGCAGATTCTGGAGATACTGATATGCTTCATCAGGAGTATTAATATCCGGTTCGGATACTATCTCTATTAGTGGAACTCCGGTTCTGTTGAAATCGACATAGGAAACCTTATAGTCTGAATCTTCACTGTGGATATTCTTGCCGGCATCTTCTTCCATGTGCAGCCGTGTTATCCCAATCTTTTTTATGCCTTCACTGGTTGCTATCTCAATAAAACCATCATAACAGATTGGCTTATCATATTGAGAAATCTGATATGCTTTGGGAAGGTCAGGGTAAAAATAGTTTTTACGGTCAAATTTGCTATATGCGGCAATCTTGCAATTTAAGGAAAGACCTGCCTGTATTGCTTTTCTCAAAACTTCCTTATTTAATACAGGTAAAACACCGGGAAGTCCTAAACAAACAGGACATACCTGGGTGTTGGCCTGAGCCCCAAATTGTGTTGAACAACTGCAAAATATCTTTGATTGTGTATTAAGTTGGACATGAACTTCCAGGCCAATAACTGCATCATATTCCATAATAAACACCGTTCTGTAAAGAATAAATATAGTAAAGCAAAGTATCTTTCGATTAGTAAAGTTTGCTGTATTTGTCAACCAAAAACGTTGGGAGAGTAACGATATGATAAAAAATTTTTCACTTTATATTGTATGTTTTACAATTAGCTGAATTTAAAATATTCTCAAGAAGAGAAAACTTTAGACAAATATTTCTTGTGATCGATGCAATAGCCATGGGACTACTTTGGTGTTATTGATTCAGTGGGTAAAATAATTAGAAACTTTTAATATGATGAATTGATCTAAAAAATTTAATTGATTTTTTGTGTTTGATAGTATATACTACTCATATGGTAGTAATTATTATCAGGTAATATAATGAGAACAAATGATACTATAAAAATAGATATAATACAAACAATAGTATGGCTGTTTTTATTTTTCTCGATAAGCATCGTAATGGAAGTTCAGAGCTGGTCGCAGACAGTTGATTTTACAACAGCCCAGAGTAGACTTCTTGAGGGTAACCTTAAATTAAAGGCATTACACCAGAAGACTCTTCAATATAAAAGCAGGATTTCTCAGGATTCTTCATTGCCTGATCCTAAAGTTAAATTGGGTTTAAACAATGTTCCTGTTAGCAAACCATCGTTCAATGAATCAGATATGACCAGTAAAGAAATTGGTATATACCAGATGTTTCCTTTTTTTGGAAAATTATCTGCTAAAGAACGTATTGCGATACTTGAATATGAAAAGGCTGTAGCAATGTATCGGTTTTATCAGTCATATTATCTTCATGCAGTGCGTTCGTACTTTTTTGAGATTGCGTATTTGAAAGAATATGTAAAAATTATCGAAGAAACAAAAAAATATCTGACTATTCTTCTGGAAATTCAGAAATCAAGAAGCACTGCCGGTATTGGGATGGTATCGGATGTGCTGAAAATAATCGTAGAATTATCAAAACTTGATGAAGAGATAATTAAGGTTAATACTGCAATTGCTGAAACTGAAAGCACTATAGCATACCTTCTGGGAGATAGTAATGGTGAAAAGAAAAACTATAGTGCTGACATTGATTACACCAGTATAACAATTCATAACCAACCCAACAGTGATGTAAGTGAAAAAGTTTTAAGTGAGAATCCTGAGATACAGTTACTATCGCTTCAAATACAGATGGATGAAGAATGGGTAAACCTTAAGCAAAAAGATTTATATCCCGATGTGGAAATTGGAGTTTCGTATATGCAACGTGACAATACACCTCAGGGGGCTGCACGTGATGATATGTTCAGTGTAATGGCAACATTCAATATACCTGCCTGGTTTACAAGTAAAAATATACCTGCTATTCAGGAGATGAACATTAAAAAAGGACAGTCTGAAGCAGAGCTTAATGATAAGAAAAATGAAATTACGTTTGCGCTTTCAACAATATCTATCAATACTGAAAAGTGGAAACAGCTTCATGAATTGTATTCCAAACATGTTATACCACATCTTGAAACAATGCTGCAAACCGACATTGCCTACTATAGAACAGGTACAACAGAATTTATGAAATTGATGGATACCATTCGCATGTTACTGGATTATAAAAAGGAGCAATTGAACACGATTAAAGAATATTGTAAAGCGGTTTCATTTTTACATTTTTTACAGGGTGATACATCAATACTTAATTGGTCTGGTATACAATGAAAAAATTATTTATCATAATTATTGTAATTATCATAGTTATTGCTGCGATAGTATTTTTTTTCAGTAACTATCGCCAAAATATACCTGATAAAAATGCTTCAAACGTTACCTATACCTGCCCAATGCATCCACAAATTACTTCGGATAAACCTGGTAGTTGTCCAATATGTGGTATGGACCTTGTTCCAGTTGTAGAAGAAAAAAAGAATGAGTCACATAAGGAACATCAGGAAATTGCAGGGTATACCTCCATATCGCTTGGTGAAAAGGCACGTATACTTGGCATAACATATGAAACAGTTGGCATTAAAGACATTGTAAAAATATTGCGGACATCGGCAACCATAGTGGCAAATGAAGAAAAAACATATAAAATTAGTTTCAGAATTTCGGGGTGGGTTGATAAATTATTTGTTAATAAAACGGGGCAGTTCATTTCAAAAGGAGAACCATTGCTTTCGCTTTACAGTCCTGAACTGTATGCAGCGGTCAGTGAATATATTTCAATTATTAATTCTATTGAAACGCTGTCCAATAATCAAACTGTTGCAGATACGCTAGTAAATCTTAAAAAATCCTCTAAAGAAAAACTTTTACTCTATGGCCTTACTGAAAAACAGGTTAATGAAATAGAAACTAAAAAAGAAGCCACAAGAACTGTCACAATATATTCACCATATACAGGTTACATTATAGATAAAAATATTTTTGAGGGTCAAAAAGTAAATTCCAATGACATTTTAATGACGATTGTTGACCTTACAACAGTGTGGGCAATTGCAGAGGTGTATCAGCCCGATTTGCTATATATAAAACCGGGAATGCCAGCTACGTTGAGCATATCCTACTGGGGTAATAAAGAGTATAGAGGAAATGTGCAATTTGTGTATCCTTTTGTCAATGAACAATCTCGTACAGTAAAAGTAAGGGCAGTATTTTACAATAACGCATTAGAGCTTAAACCAGGATTGTATGGTGAAATTATGTTACGATATTCTGCGGGAAAACATCTGGCTGTATCAGAACAGGCTGTGTTTAAAACAGGAGAAAAAAACTATGTTTTTGTAAAACATGGTGATGACACATTGATGCCTCAAGAAGTTGTATTAGGAGCTCTGGGTGACAATGGATATTATGAAGTACAAAAAGGGGTCAGGAAAGGTGATGTTATTGTGTCACCTGCAAATTTCCTGATTGATTCTGAATCGCAATTAAAAGCTGTATTCAGTAATGTAAAGGAAGGCCATGTGCATTGATGATAAACCATGGTAAGGATGTATGATTAAAAAAATTATATCATTTTCTGTTCATAATAAAGCACTGGTATTATTTGTTATATTGTTTTTACTGTTATATGCTGTCTATGCTATTGAAAACATTCCCCTTGATGCTATTCCTGATTTATCTGATACCCAGGTGATAATTTATACCAGGTGGGACAGAAGCCCCCAGATAGTTGAAGATCAGGTAACATATCCAATTGTCTCAGCTTTATTGGGAGCACCAAACGTTAAAACAATCCGTGGGTTCAGTGACTACGGATTTTCTTATATTTATGTTATCTTTGAAGATGGTACCGATATTTACTGGGCACGAAGCAGAGTGGTTGAGTATCTTTCAAAAATTCAGGGCTCATTGCCACAGGATGTTAGAATGGAACTGGGACCGGATGCAACAGGGGTGGGTTGGATTTATCAGTATGCATTGATTGATAAAAGCGGCAAATATGATCTTTCGCAATTAAGAACATTACAGGACTGGTATATTAAGTATTCATTGCAATCGGTCCCTGGAGTTGCTGAAGTTGCAACAGTTGGTGGTTTTGAAAAGCAATTACAGGTTACTATTAATCCAAATACATTACATAGTTATAATATAAGTTTACTTGATATCATAGAAGCAATAAGAAAAAGCACAAATGAAATGGGTGGTCGCCTCATTGAATGGTCTGGCAAAGAATATATGGTGAGAGCTGAAGGATATATAGAAAACATTAATGCCCTAAAAAAAGTCGTGGTTAAATACAATATCCCCACACCTGTTTTATTGGAGCATGTTGCTGATGTTACTGTAGGACCACAGATTCGTAGAGGTATTGCTGAATTCAATGGAGAGGGTGAAGTTGTTGGGGGAATCATTGTAATGCGCCATAAAGAAAATGCCCTTAATGTTATCAAAAAAGTAAAAGAAAAAATTCAAGAAGTTAAGAAAGGATTACCTGAAGAGGTGGAGATAGTTCCTGTGTATGACAGATCAGGTCTAATTAAACAATCAATTTCTACATTAACAGACGCACTTATAGAAGAAATGATCGTTGTGAGCATAGTTATTCTGATATTCTTGTGGCATATTCCATCAGCCCTTGTTCCAATCATAACAATTCCAATATCAGTTATTCTTGCTTTTATACCAATGTATTTTATGAAAATCACTTCCAATATTATGAGTTTAACTGGTATTGCGATTTCTATTGGTGTTCTGGTTGATGGAGCAATTGTAGAAGTTGAGAATGCATATAAAAAAATTGAACACTGGATAGCAAATGGAAGAAAAGGAGATTATCATGCAGTACGTTTAGAAGCACTTATGGAAGTAGGACCATCAGTGTTTTTTTCATTACTTGTAATTACAACAGCATTTTTACCTATTTTTACCATTGTTGATCAGGAAGGAAGGCTTTTTACGCCACTAGCATGGACCAAAACGTTAACCATGGCACTGGCAGCCATATTAGCTATAACACTTGATCCAGCAGTACGAATGCTATTTACACGATTAGAGCCATATAAATTAAAATCGAGAAAAATATCAAAAATCCTTACAACGTTGTTTGTTGGAAAATACTATGCTGAAGAAAAACACCCAGTAAGCAAATTACTTTTTAAGATTTATGAACCTGCGTGTAGATTTGTATTGAAGTATCCAAAACAAGTAATAATTGGTTCATTATTTATTTTTATTATCACAATACCAGTCTTTTTTTCGCTTGGTTCAGAATTTATGCCACCTTTAAATGAGGGAACGATTCTTTATATGCCCACAACATTACCTGGAATTTCACTTACTGAAGCTAGAAAACTTTTATTGTATCAGGATGAAGTGTTAAAAAGCTTTCCTGAGGTTGAATCAGTTTTTGGTAAAGCAGGCAGAGCAGAAACTTCCACTGATCCGGCTCCTTTATCTATGATTGAAACTACTGTAGTACTCAAGCCAAAAGAACAGTGGCGAAAAAAAGAACAATGGTATTCCCTGTGGGCTCCAGAAGCACTACAAAAATTATTACGTCATGTATGGCCTGATCATATATCCTATTCTGAACTCATTGCAATGATGGATAGTACTTTAAAGGTTCCTGGAGTTACCAATGCATGGACGATGCCAATAAAAGGACGTATTGATATGTTAACAACCGGTATACGTACTCCTATTGGTATTAAAATTCTGGGTGGGGATATTAAAGAAATTGAAAAAATTGGTATGCACATTGAAGGGCTCATAAAAGATTTGGAGGGAACTCGCAGTGCATATGCTGAACGTGTGGGAGGAGGATATTATATCAATATTATTCCAGATAGAGTTGCATTAGCTCGATATGGTTTAACTGTTGAAGATTTGCAGACTGTTGTAGCAACGGCTATTGGGGGGCAAACAGTTATTACTACTGTTGAAAATTCTAGAGAGCGATATTCAATTAATGTTCGATATCAAAGAGATTTCAGAAATAACATGGACGAATTGAAAAGGGTGTTAATCCCTACAAAAAATAAATTCCATGTTCCGTTGCAGGAAGTGGCAAATATTACATTATCCTACGGACCATCGATGATCAGGAATGAAAATGGGATGACAGCTGGATATGTATTTGTTGATATTTATGATACTGTAGATATTGGAACATATGTAAATAATGCAAAAGAAGTTGTCTATAAATCCTTACAAATACCTCCAGGTTATACTGTCACCTTCAGTGGTCAATATGAAAATATATTGCGGGTAAAACAACGTTTAATGATTATTTTGCCTGTTACAATTATTTTAATAGTATTAATTTTATTTATTAATACTGGCAACATTATTAAGACAATAATAGTTTTGCTGGCCGTTCCATTTTCATTAATTGGTGCCATACTGTTGATGTATATCCTGGGATATAATATCTCAATTGCTACATGGGTTGGCATGATTGCGTTGATGGGGCTTGATGCAGAAACTGGAGTATTCATGCTGTTATTCTTAGATCTTTCATATGAAGAAGCTAGAAAATATAATAGATTGAAAACGATTGATAACTTGAAAAATGCAATAATGCATGGTGCAGTGCAAAGAATACGTCCTAAAATGATGACAGTTATGACTACCATGATCGGGCTATTACCTATCATGTGGTCTACGGGAACAGGCGCTGATATGATGAAACGAATTGCTGCTCCTATGGTTGGAGGATTAACCACTTCCTTTATTATGGAGTTGCTTGTATATCCTGCAATATATTATCTCTGGAAAAGGCGTGAACTTAATTTACATTAATAAATTTATAGGAGGATTAAATGAAAAAATCAATAGTTTGTTTAACAGTTTTGTGGTTAATGATGCATGTTTCTTCTGGTCAGTCCCAACACATGCACCATGGTCATGAAGGCGGGAAATCTACTCATAAAGCTATGGGTACAATGGTATTTCAAGCGCAAAAGGATGGATTATCTATAGAAGTGTATTTGAATGATGTGAAAACCGCCATGGAACAGATGATGAAAGAAAGTGGGATGAAATTTGATGCCAGCAAACTTGATCCGGATATTACCCATCATATGTCTGTTTTTGTAGAAGGTAAAGATGCAGGAACTATTAAAAGTGCCACAGTAGATATTAAAAGCAAAAATATCAGCAAAACGTATACGCTTTTTCACATGAAAAATCACTACGGATCTGATGTTTCGTTGAAGAACAAAGGTAACTATGAAGCTATGATAACATTTAATACTGAAAAGAAAAAGGGATTGCAATTCAGGTTTACCTTTTCTATTTAAATGTAAACAATATTAATCATTATTGACAAGATAATTCATTATTTATAGCGTATAGGCAGATAGTGGCTGTAGCTCATTTATTCATGATTCTATCAAGGGCTTTTAAAAAATGATAAGCAAGCAGAAGTTCATAAGGATTGCGTTCATAGTATGTACAAGTATGGCTGCAGGTTTTATTTTAGGGAAATTGCTTGTTGCTAAAACGGTATCAGGGAGTACTGCAATATCATTCTTTATAACACAGCCATTGTATATGTACTCTGCTATCAACAATAAACTATACAGCAACAATCCCGTAGAAAGATTAACAGGGTATTGTGCATTATATGAATTACATATAATAGATCAGCCTTTTTTATTTGAACGCTACAAACAGGAAGAAAATATTGCATCCAAAAGAGTGATTTTGAATATTTTAGCTTTATATAGCGGCAAAGAACTTTTGCACTTTTTTGATGAAGTATATGATCTATCTGACAAAACCTTAAAAAAACAAATGGTGAAAATAGTAAAACACCATTATCCCGAAAAATTGGATAGTTTTGCGCAAAAACACAAGGTTGATGCACAGTGGATCCATACTGATTAATAAAATTTCTTGACTGCTACACTGCATTCATAAAGATGAATCAAATACGTTTAGAAGGTGAGGCTCATTTGAAGGTTGGAATATTTGGTGGTACGTTTAATCCTGTTCATATAGGTCATCTCATTAATGCTCAGTTTATACGCGAAGAATTCAATTTAGATTTTATTGTATTCATTCCAACAAAGTATCCAGTTCATAAGGAATTAGAAGATAATGTGTCAGCAGAACATCGTTATCAGATGATTAGATTGGCCATTGAAGGTGTTGATTATTTTAAAGTTTCACGGCTTGAGATTGACAGAGAAAAGCCATCCTATACTATTTATACCGTTGAAGAAATATTGCAGAAAAACCCTGACTGGGAATTGTTTTTTATTATTGGCTATGATGCATTCAATGAAATTAACACATGGAAGGAATGGAAGCGTCTGCTTATGACCATTGATTTCATCATAATGAAACGTCCCGGGGATGTACTGCATAAACGTTTTAACAAATATATGTCACGCATTCACTGTGCAAAAAATCCTGTCATTGAGGTTAGTTCTTCTATTATACGGGACAGGGTAAGAAATGGCAAATCTATCAAGTATTTATTACCAGGCAGGGTAGAACAATATATCTATAAGCATGGGTTATATAAAAGTGAAAGATAAAATACGTTTAATTGTTTCTATAACATTGATCTGCATAGTAGTAATGGGTATATTTTATGTGTATCGCAGATTTACACGTAATGCCATAGAAACACTGGCTGCCAATAAAGAATTGATTAATATTCTTGTGACTGCAAGCAATGAATATAATGAAAGGCGGCATTCGTTCTATGCAATTCTCCATTTTAATCCTGAAAAAAAAAGTATAGGTGTTACATTTGTTCCGCCAAATTATCTGGTGACTCTTAACAAAAGAACCGGAAAAGCAAAAAGGCTTGAGTCACTTTCGTTTTCTGATTACAGTGATATAATAGACTCACTTGAAGATGACCTTCATATTACAATCCCATTTTACATTGAATTGTATGCTTCAGATGCCATAAAAATTATTGATTTAATTGAAGGAATAAATTTATATATACTTGACCAGGTGAAAATGGATTTGGGATATACAACTGGCATTAATTACTGTGATGGCCGTAAGGCCTTATGGTATATTAATAAAGTTGAACAAAATTCAATATATCTAAAATATGATAGAATAATGGATGTTGCCCTTACCCTTTTTACAAATAAAGATGTGTACAAAAAATATGCAAAAAAAGAATATATCAGTGAAATGGTAAGTTCAATAAATACCAATTTATTATTACAGGAAATAATATCCCTGATTGATGTTGTGTATGATGCCAGGACTGTATATACAACAATTATGCCAGGCAAGATGGACAAGGACAATAATTATACGGTGGATGATATTACCAGAAAATTATATGAACAAAAGTTTTTACGCCCACTGGTTCTTGATATTAAAGATTCAGAATCAATCAAGGTCAGAATATTAAATGGCTCAGATATTCCCGGGCTTGCTCGAAAGATGCGCAATGTATTGACGCGTGAAGGACTTACAGTGGTTGAGTTTGGCACATCACCATATGAGGTAACTGATAAAACTGTGATAATAAATCAAAAAGGAAATTTAAACTCAGCATTGAAAGTATCTTCAATTCTTGGAATTGATAGCATGTATCATATAGTTGACTCATCGCAGTTAGCAGATGTCTTAGTAATTGTAGGAAAGGATTATTCACAGTGACAGGTAAAAGTAAAAGAACAAAATCAAAAATTACGGTAGATCCCGAAGTTTTATCCTTGATGAAAGGATGCAAAAAGGTACTTGATGATACAAAAGCAATTGATATTGTCTTTCTGGATTTAAGGGATGTGAATTCCTATTTAGATTATTTTTTAATATGTACCGGTAATTCTATATTACATTGCAAGGCACTGGCACGTGAAGTTCATAAATATTTTCTTGAAATGGGCATTAAAGAGCGTTCAAGAACCACAACCAATTCACCATGGATTGTTCTGGATTATAATGATATTATTATTCATATATTTACAAAGGAAACACGTGAATTTTATCAGTTAGAGCGTCTATGGGCGGATGCTAAGCAGATTGAATTAGATTAAATTACACATGCACGAAGTTGATATCATTGAACGAGTAATACGAAATATTGCTCATGAAGTGCGCAACCCTTTAACCACAGTAAAGGGATATGCCCAGTTACTATCGCAAAAAAATGAACCTGCCTTAATTGTTAAGTCACAGCATATGATTATTGAGCAATCTGAACGCATTGATACTATTTTTACACAGTTGTATGATGCATTTACTGTGATAGATGATGATCGTGCAGAGTGCACGTTTCCTGAAGTTTTGTATACGGTGGTTGAAGAATCCCCGTATAGTAAGTATATTACAATTGAGCGCAATGCCCAATTCAGGGTATCACTGTATGTCAATAGATTTCAACAATGCCTGAGTAGCATCATTAATGGTTTTAACTGGAAATATTTTTCTGGTGCATCGTTACATATTAATGCCTTAAAAGATATGCACTGTATTGTCAATATCAGTTTTTTAGGTGTTGTGTTTGATAGTATCCCTGAAGATATTTTTTATTATCCATTTCAGTGTAAGCAGTTTTTCAGTAAGGGTACGGAACTTTTTAAAGTGTATTGCATTGCACAGCGCAGTGCATGGCAATTTACATTTTTAAAAGAGCATAATGGATTTACTCTTGAGATTCCAATGTAACTATTCTTCATAAATAATTAATGCTGTGACCATGAACACCATTCTTGAAAAATATTACAGAGTGCTTATTGCTGATGATGAAAAAGGTATTCGAGACCTGTTAAAAGACCTGCTCGAAGGCTCATTTTATGTCAGTACTATTGATCGTGGTGATACCATAATTGAGGAAATAACAAAAAATAAATATGATATATTAATCCTTGATCTGCAGATGCCTGGTAAAAACGGCATCGAGGTGTTACAGACAATACGTGATTTAAAATTGGATATTGTGGTAGTGGTAATTACCGCTTCAAACGATGTGCAGCTGGCAATTACGTCCATGAAATTAGGAGCCTATGATTATCTGGTAAAACCATTTGATACCGATAAGCTTCTGGTAATACTGAAAAATATAGTTGAAAAGCTTGATCTGGAAAACGAAGTCAATGAGCTTCGCGAAAAAGTTGGAGAAAGCTTCAGGTTTAGAAATATTATTGGCAAGTCGCCAAAAATGCAGCGTATCTTTGCAACGCTGGAACGGGTTATTGATACCGACAGTACCATTTTAATTATTGGTGAAAGTGGAACTGGTAAAGAGATAATTGCAAAAGCAATTCATTATAATAGCAATCGCAAACAATATCCTTTCAAATCAATTGACTGCAGCACAATACCACAGGATTTGATAGGTAGTGAGCTTTTTGGCCATGAAAAGGGAGCATTCACAGGAGCTATCGCCCGAAAAATTGGTAAGTTTGAAGTTGCCAGCAAAGGGACTCTTTTTCTGGATGAAATAAGCAACCTTTCATTTGATATGCAGGCAAAATTATTACGAGTATTGCAGGAAAAAGAATTTGAGCGTATTGGTGGCAACGAAATTATTAAAGTGGATACACGAATTGTTGCTGCAAGTAATCGTGACATACGCGAGATGGTTAAGCAGGGTACATTCAGGGAAGATTTATATTACCGTTTAAATGTGGTGCCCATTTATTTACCCCCGTTGAAAGAGCGAAAGGAAGATATACCACTTTTTATCGATTACTTCCTGAATAAATTTACAACTGAATATGGTCGGGATATTTCACTTGATTTGCAATCACGATTATATTTGACAGATTATCACTGGCCTGGCAATGTGCGGCAACTGGAAAATGTTATTAAAAGGCTTGTGTTGCTTTCAACGGAACATGTTGTTAAGCTTGATATTGTTAAAAGTGTGTTAGAATTTGAAGAATATAATAAACCAAAAGAAAAAACCGTGAATGTTGAAAACGAACACATAAACCATGAAATTCCTGAGGCTGTTATAAATAGCAAAAAAGTGCAGGATAGCGAAAGTCACGTTGATAGGGTTAAAACGCTTGATGAAATTGAAAAAGATTATATTGAAAAAATGTTGAAACATTTTGATTATAATATTTCCTTAACAGCAAAGGCCATTAATGTATCACGCAAAACAATGCATAATAAATTGAAAAAATATAATATAGCGATAAAAAAGACTGTAATAGAAAATTGAATAATATTGTCAGGTAATCTCAGAGAATAAGTATGAATTTCAAAAATTTATATAAATATGGTGTAACAGTACTGTTGATTACAGGGCTGATTGTGTTTGCTACTTCACTGCTAATTGGTTTTAATGAAAAAGAATCAAGCTTTACTCGATATCTATTGCATGCGCCATTTTCCGGCAGAGCCGGTCATACCTGTACTGTCTTCAAAGGTAAATTATGGCTTATAGGTGGCTGGGACGGCAATAATCCGTATAATGATGTATGGTATTCAAAAGAGGGTTTACACTGGTATAGTGCCGGGCCAATGCCTTTTAAACCAAGAGCAGGACATACTGCATTTGTATATAATGATAAATTGTATATAGTTGGCGGGCTTACGTTTGATGCGGCACGAAATATTATTGACCTGAATGATATATGGGCAACAGAAGATGGTATTAGCTGGCAGTGTGTAAAAGAAACCGCTGAATTTATGCCCCGTGGCGGACATGCATGTACAGTATTTAACAATACTATTTTGCTGGTTGGGGGTATTGCCTGTGGTGCAGAAGCTTTTAAATCTGACGATGGTATTAACTGGCATAAGCTAACAGGTAATTTGCCCTTTGGTTCACGTGGAGGACATGTTTTGACTGCATTCAACAATAAATTATGGGTTATTGGCGGTATTCGTGTTGACGGAAATAATAATTTTACAAGCTTCAGCGATGTGTGGAATTCATATGATGGAATTCACTGGAAAAAAGTTGCAAGCAATATGCCATTTTTTGCTGGCGGTGGGCATGGAGCAGTTGTTTATAAAAAATCGTTGTGGGTTATAGGTGGATTCAGAAAAGGGGGCACTGTTTACAGGTCGGACAATGGTAAAGATTGGGAACTTTTTAACAGTTTTACGCCGATGGGTGAGCGTGTTTCACACAGTTGTACTGTATTTAAGGACAGAATTATTTTAATAGGTGGTTTTGATGGAACAGGATTTAAAAATGATGTATGGGCGTTTAAAACGCTGGAGTAATGGTACTGATTACTATCTGGAATCTCTGAACTATAAGTGGGCTTTTACAAAGAAAATTATTAAAGTGGCGATAGTTTTTCATATTGCCTTTTTTCTGGCTATGGGAGCTATACTATCATATTATTCCAATCATAACCCATATACAACACCGTTAATGGTATACCGGTTGTATGTTGATGGTTATAAGATAAAACCGGTAAAATTTATCCCATTTCAGAAAATTCCTGATGACATCAAGAAGATGGTCGTTTCAATTGAGGATTATAAATTTTATAAACATAATGGTATTGATATTGAAGCAATAAAACGGGCGATAGTTATTAATCATAAAGTTGGTTACCGAATGTATGGGGCAAGCACCATAACCCAGCAACTATCGCGCACTCTTTTTCTGCTACCTGCTAAATCCATTATAAGGAAATATGTGGAGCTTTTGATTGCACTGGAAATGGAAATGATTCTGGATAAGGATAGAATACTTGAATTATATCTTAACTATTGTGAGTTAGGTAAAGGTGTCTTTGGGATTAAGAATGCATCATATTACTATTTTGGAAGAAATATATATCAGCTAAGCACTGATGAAAAATCGCGATTGTTAGCAATTCTGGCAAATCCAATACTTTATTCGCCGTATGATTTTAAAAATTCAAAACTGATTACTAACCGCTACTATATATTAAAGTTCAGGTACTATACGTATAATAAATACAGAAGCATGTTGCAGTATGCATATCATGATTAAGGTATACTCTATCAGGTCATAGTTTTATGGCTAAAGATCAAAGTGAAAAAACAGTTATAGATACTCGTGGCTATAGTTGTCCTATATCTGTTGCATTAATTGCTAAAACGATGAAGACTGTCAGTGATGGCTCATCTGTAGAGATTATTTCAGATGACCCTTCCATGAAGAAAGAGATAGAGCAATGGTGTGTTGAATCGGGTAATATCATGAATACCGTAGTAGTTGATCATTTAACTGCCCGATTTGAAATAATTAAAGGAAAAGGATATAAACCACAATCATTATGTGATTTAATTGCTTTTTATCTATTAGGTGTACGATTGCATATTCGCAAAATTTTTGTCTCTCTTTTCAGAAAAGATACAACTCGATGCTTAATCACATTCGTGTCGGTTGCCGAAGGAATGCGTGCCCATTACTGGTTGCAGAACAATCATCCTGAATTATCATATGCTTTGTTACCTGTTCCCAATGCAATAACCAGGCATTGTGGAGTGGTAATAGGATTATCTAACCTTAAGCAAGCAAGGGAGTTATTTGATCTATTGCGTTCTAATGATTTTAAAGTTGAAGATATATACAGAAAGCATAACTATACCTACCATCCTGCGCAATAACCACCATGCATATCAACCAAAATAAGAATTTTACTGAAGAAACAAACCTGACACGGGGATTGGGGTTACCTTCAGCAGTTTCTATTGTAATAAGTCGCATAATTGGATCGGGAATCTTCAGAACACCCGGACCCATAATGGCGCTTGTGGGGTCAACTATGCTTTTTGGAAGCGTATGGATTATTGGTGCAGTTATTACAATTTTTGCTGCAGTTTGCTATGCTGAACTGGTAGCAATGATGCCACGATCTGGCGGTCCTTATATCTATTTAAAAGAAGCATATGGTCCTTTGATTGCATTTTTACGTGGGTGGGCAATGTTCTTTGTATCTGAAACAGGAGCTATCGCTGCTGTTGCACTTGTTTTTGCCGAATATACTCAGGCTTCCCTTGAAATTTCTTCAGGGATATATCTATCACATGCTATGGTTGTTATCATCGCTTTACTTATAATAGTGTTTCATACCATTATTAATTGTTTTGGTGTGAGACTCAGTGGGATTGTACAAATTATTATCAGTTCATCAAAAATCATTGCGCTTGGTTATATTATAACAGCGTGTTTTACAAAAAATGGTAATGTTAGTAATTTCTATACGCCGCTTTTACCAGAGCATTTTACATTGACACAAGTTCTGGGAATTGGAGCTGCCTTACGGTATGCATTTTTTGCATTCAGTGGTTGGGAAGGGGCAACGTATGTTGCCGAAGAGGTCAAGAATCCCAGAAAAAATTTGCCAATGTCTTTACTGATTGGCATTGCGTGTGTTTTGATTCTCTATTTGAGTGCCAATGCAGCGTATCTGTTTCAGGTACCGGTAGATAAATTTGCAATTTCAAAATGGATAGCAGTTGATGCATTACAGACTGCACTGGGTGCAACGGGGGCATTACTTGTTGCTTATGCAGTAATGATAAATACATTTGGCAATGTTGGTACTCAGGTTATGGTAAAGGCGCGTACATGGCACGCCATGGCACAGGATAATTTGTTTTTTTCATGGTGTGCAAAGGTCCATAATACATATAAAACCCCTAATAATGCAATGATTATGCAGGGTGTGTGGGCGTGTGTACTTGTACTTTTTGCATCAATATACAAAAATTCTTATGAAGCAGTTATTGATTATTTTTCAGCAACAGGAACCATTTTTAATATATTGACTCTAACAAGCGTTATTGTTTTACGTAGAAAATACCCTGAGGCTGTAAGACCATTTAAGACATGGGGATATCCTGTGACTGTAATTCTGGTAGTTTTATTTTATGTAATATATTTGATAGTTACATTGATTACTGCATTTATACCTTCACTGTTAGGAATAGTGTTAACTTCTACAGGATTAATATATTACTGGATTAAGATAAAATAAAAGTACCTGTTATGAATACTATACGTTCTATTTTTTAGGAATAGATTCATATTTATGTCTATAATAGTAATTATGAATAAATCCATCTTTAGAAAATCTACGAAAATCAGTTTATATCTTATGCTGTTGTTATCATTTGTTTTTTTTTCATCTGAAGTTTTTGCAAAAACTGAAAAAAAAGGTACTGTAACCGGTGAACCATTACAGGACATAGTTGTCATAAGCCAGAATGACTGGCTGATAATACCACATCTTTATTATAAACCTGAAACACAATTTGCCTATGGTGTCGTTTTTCTGACATACTTTCAGGATATAATAATGAGCATACCGCCAATAAAGTTGCGTCCAACAACATTAGCAATAACATTTACCCATACACAAAATGACCAGTTCATATTTCAAGTTTTTCCTGAGTTTTATTTTTTTAGAGACAAATATCATATCAAAAATGAATTCCAGTATATGAATTATCCTGATAAATTTTATGGGATTGGTCAGGATATTACAGAAAATGACAGGGAAGACTATACCTCAAGAATATTTTCCTTTAAAAATATTATTGAACGTGCATTTATTCCTGGATTCTATATTGGTTTGTTGTATCACATTGATGTAAGAAAAACAACACAGGCTCAAGATGGCGGACTCATTGATTCAAATTTGTTACCTGGAGCAGATAAAGGACTTGTTTCCGGTCTTGGCTTTACCATAAATTATGATAATCGTGATGACATTCTGTTTACACGTGATGGTTCATATGCCAATTTTACCATTACACGTTATTCAAAATATATTAAAAGTGATTTTGATTATATTAATGTAACCTTTGACTATCGTTTCTTTGAACCTTTCTGGTTTTCTCATGTTCTGGCGGTGCAGTTTATTTCTGGTTATATACATGGTCAGGCCCCTTTTTATTTATTGTCACAAATGGGAGGAGCAAAGCTAATGCGTGGTTTGTATGAAGGAAGATACAGGGACCGTAATGTAATCGTTGTTCAGGCAGAATATAGATTTCCTTTATTCTGGAGGTTTATTGGGTGTGGTTTTGCTGGTGCGGGTGAGGTTGCCCCGACAATACGTGAATTTAATAGAGAACATATTATCTACACATGGGGTGGAGGTTTACGATTTAAGTTAAAGAAAGATCAGACTCTTAATGCACGCCTTGATATAGGATTTAGCAAGAACTTTACCGGTGTTTATGTGGCAATAGGTGAGGCTATTTAAATAAATTATTGAATAAATATAGTGTTTACGATAGAATTAATTATCATGAAACGGCCAGTAGAAGTATCTACTATCGAATTAATTGAGATTCTGGACAGATACCTGCAAACTGAAGGTGCAATAAATTATGCAATTAAAATAGTTGGGTATCCTGGTGTAGGAAAATCAGCAATTGTAGAGCAGGTTGCAAAAAAACATAATTATTATTACATAGATACACGTTTAGCATTCAAGGAAAATGTGGACTTAGGTGGCTATCCTGTACCCGATAGCAATCTGAAAAGAATGATTTATTTCAGGCCACGATTTATTCCTCCTGAAACTGTGCCAGAAGGGTATGATGGAATTTTATGGTTTTTAGATGAAGCAAACAGAGCACACCCAACTGTCATTCAGACATTATTCCAGATTATAACTGAGCGTATGTGTGGCGAACATGCATTGCCACCAAAAACTGCAATTGTCCTGGCTGGAAATTTGGGTGATTCAGATAATACAGTCATCACCGATTTTGATGATTCAGCTCTTGATGGAAGATTGGCAGTATTTAATCTAATCCCTGATGCTTCAAACTGGCTGCAATGGGCAATTGAAGAAGGTATTCATCCTTCGGTTATCCAGTACATATCAATATACCCGGACAGGCTATGGGATAGTTCGGCCGTTAATCCAAATCCACGCGGATGGCATCAGGTTTCAGATACTCTATATAAGGCGTACAATTTCCAGACTGAGGAGCAATTCAGGATCTATCTTATACATAATGATTATAAGGTGCTTCAAAAAATCATTATATCGTTAATTGGTGATGTTGCCGGTACAGATTTTATTTTACAGTATGTATCTCCGCGTGCTATAAGCAGCAATGATATTCTTGCAGGTGATGAAAAAAAATTGCAGCAACTTATAGATGATACTATTCCCACAGAGGATATATTGTGGGCTGTTAATGGCGCAATTCATATGCTGTATACTGAAAATGTCAAAAGCAGTGGTAGCCCTGGTGAACAATTATTAAAAAAGTTATCTCATTTTCTGAAATTTATATCTTTTGCACGTGCTGACACACGAGTATCATTTATGTATTCACTGGTAAGGGACTGCGGGCTGTTTACACAAATACCGGATGCATTAAACTATATTGATAACCCGGAAGAAAAACAGAGTATTATGGAAAAAGTTCAGGTTTTTCTTGATGTGTAATAGTAATGGACAATTCATTTATTAATAGTGCACTTCTTAAAATCTGGAAGCAGAGCAGGTTTACCTCATATTTTTATCAAGCCGTTGAATTTGTACAAACACAATCAATCCCAACGTTATCACTGGTTGCATCACAGAGAATGGTTTTGTATTATAATCCTGAGTTTTTGAATACTATTTCGCAGGATGAATTTATTGGCCTTCTTGTTCATGAAATGCTTCATGTTATACTGGAACATGACCACAGGGCTAAGACAGGTGATATAGTATTTCAGAATATTGCCCAGGATATGGTGGTAAATACATTTATTAGCAATCATAGCAAAACTTTCTTTTCCCATAAGGGGCAATATCAGTGGGATGTGCCTGTGCTCACTATTCCTCAAGGGCTCCCGTTTATTCCACAGGAGTTTTATGATGAAACCGCTATCTATGATCCGGTATGGGAAGATGTATATCGGTGGCTATTACAAAAACAAAATGACTTAAAGGTTATTCAACATCATGGTGATATTGAAAAACAAAAAGGCATATTTCATGATGATCGGTATGCGATAGCTCATAATAATAGTGAGGAACATGATAATGAATTTAATTACAAAAATTATCTTTCACATTCTTCCGTGGATGATGAAAAGCTAATACTTCAGGATGAAAATTCACATCTTCCAACAGGTGTACATTATTTTGCCGAAAATAACGCAAATAAGCGCTCAGTGAAAAACACAATTATTGCACATGCAAAAAAAGATGAGTGGTGTACTGTTGAACGGTCGTATTTGGATATAGTAGCATTACTGGAAAAAATTAATATATGCGATAGCTCATATTATAAACATCATATCAAAAGTATTATTGACTATATGTCGCATTCAAATGAATGGTATTACACTCATTC
>JARYLT010000059.1:0-5984 GCA_029907515.1 Spirochaetota bacterium
ACTTTGCTTAAAAAAGGATACCCAACATATAAACAATAATGGAAATTATTAAAAGAAAACAAAGATGAATTATAGCTATATAGGGGATTATATCCAACCTGCATCCCATTACTATACCATTTAATTCCTATTCCATACCATCGTAGCTCAGTGCCAATATTTCTTTGAGGTTTATCTATTGTATTATTGCATATATGGTTAAAAGTTATACCTACCTGTGAATTTTTAAGTTGATAGGAAATGTAGGCAAAATCCATATAGTAGGAAATGCGATATGGATAATAATGAACATCGTGTCGTTTTGAGGTGTAAACATTTTCTTTAACATACATTGAAACTTTCCATGAATTATACCAGAAAACCTGAAGATCTACTTCTTTAACCTGTTTTGCTGTAAATCCAACATCGCTCTCTATTATACTATAATCCAGTGAAAGCCCAGCAAGAGGCAAAAAATAAAAGTTATTGTACAATAATGAATTTTGAGATTGGGATTGGACAGGAGAAATAAAATAAAAAATTATAATCATCTTGATTATGTATCGTTTAGTTTGCATGATTCCATGTGCAAATTCGATGGATATAAATATCAAACACATTAATGATAGGATAGTGAGCAAAAAATACAGTACATTATATAAAGAAAGCAATCAAAGAAAATAATTTTTTTAAATATATTTCACTTGACATAAAACATTTTTTCTATTAAATAGAAAACGATAATATTATTTTAACAAAACAGAAGGGGGATTTCCTATGAAGTTTGTAAAAAGGTCGCCAATAGTTGCTATTATAGTGGCAATAGCACTATGCTTAGGTGTTGCGGTTGCGTATGCATTAACAGTTGGACAGACAGTTCAGAATATTGAACTGAGAGATGCTGAAAACAACCCTACCATGATACCATTATTGGGAACAAAATTAGTATCAATTTTTTATAATGATGCTGATGCTGCTGATCTTAATGATCCACTGGCTGATGCATTGAAGGCAAAGAATTTCCCAAAAGAAAAGTATGAAGGTATGGGAATAGCAAATTTAAAAGATTCCAAAGCACCTAACTTTATAATAAGAAAAATAATACAGGGTAAAATCAAAAAGTACAATTCAACAATATTAACAGATCCCGATCTTATCCTGGCAAAAGCATGGAATCTTGGTGATTGCAATAATACATCTGTTGTAATCTTCATTGGCAAAGATATGAAGGTTAAATATGTCCACAAAGGGGCAGTACGTGGTGAAGAAATTAACAAAGTTGTAAAGATGGTTGAGGATTTAATCAAATAGTTTGTACTATATTGTATTAAGTCAAAAAAGGGATGTCGTAAAACCACATCCCTTTTTTTATTTAATTTCGGGGCGACTGGATTTGAACCAGCGACCCCTAGACCCCCAGTCTAGTGCGCTAACCGGACTGCGCCACGCCCCGATTCAGTTTTTAACTATAGTTATTATATCTAATAAATAATTCAACAATTTTTTATACAGATTCAAAATTATACATTAAAAGAACAATAAAAATAACAGTCAGAAATATTAAAGCACATTGTATAAAGAAAACAAAAATATGACGATGTTTGTAAAACCATTAAAAGCATACAATATCACTTATTTATTATTCTATCAGTAATACGTATTTTAGAATACATGATATGAATCAAAAAAATATCATGAAGAATATAAAATCCTTGACAATAACTTGATGAATCAAATATTGATACATCAAATATATGTAGTGGAGTTCATAGTGAAAATTACTAAAATTGATAGGTGCAACGTCTATACTTGTATATCTGGATTGATGCCACCTTTTCAGCTTGTTGTTTATTTTTATAATGCTGATGGGCTTTTAATTGATGCTGGATCGGCTAATATATTGAAAGAAGCATCTTTAATCCTTAAAAATGAAACTATAAAGATGGTGGCTTTGACACATGTTCATGAGGATCATACGGGAATGGCTCACTGGTTACAGAAGGAAAAGAATATTCCCATATATATCCATAAAAATTCAATTAACGAAGCATCACAGAACAGCAATATCCCTTTATATAGAAGGGTAGTATGGGGAAATAGAAGAGGATTTCATGCTCAGCCTATCCCTGAAGTTTTACAAACAGAACATTATACATTTGATGTGTTTGATGCTCCTGGCCATCATCCATATCATATAGTTTTGCATGAAAAGAATATGGGCTGGCTTTTCACCGGTGATCTTTTTGTCAGTATACGCCAGCTTGTTGCTTTCAAAGATGAAAATATCACTGACACCATAGTATCATTACAAAAATTACTATCTTTAGATTTTGATATAGTATTTTGTGGCCATTCAGGAGTGCATAAAAATGGTAAAGAAAAGATGAAAAAGAAATTGGAGTATTTTATGGATATTCAGTCAAAAGTAAAAGCTCTAAAAGAAAAAGGTTTTTCAATAGAAGAAATAGATACAAAACTTTTTCCCAAAAAAAATCTATGGACTATAGTGTCAGGAGGGGAGTGGTCTTCACGTAATATTGTAAAAACAGTGTATTGAGAGTAAAAACATGGAAAAACGATTATATTATAGTTTAACCAGAACACAAAATAGCCTTCATCAGTATGTAAAACACATATTGCAAAAAAAAGGGCTTAAGGCTTCACCTGCTCAGCTGGCTATTATGTTTTTATTATATGAAAAAAATAATATATCAATGAGTTATATAAGCAATGAGCTGGAACTTGATAATTCAGCTATCACCAGAAGTATAGACAGGCTTGAAAAATATGGTTTTGTTAAAAGAGTTATTAACAGCAACGACCGAAGAGAGTTTGCAATTGAAATTACTGAATCAGGTATGTCTGAAATACAGAAAGCACAAAAAGTTATCAAAGAAATTAATAATTTTATAGAAAGTAAAATAAAAAAAGAACGTCTTGCTGCATTTAAAGAAATACTTGATGAACTGAATGGCATATTGCGTGAAGAATTACAAAAATAAGTTTTTTTGATATATGTTTATTATTTGAATAACGATTTCTTCTTTAAATACCAGAAAATAAAATCTACATGTGATATGGGTATATTAATGTTTTCACAAAATTCCTGCATTGCATATTCAATATCTTTATAGCGTTGTGGGGTCAGGGTATCGGGAATTGTATTAATAACATGAAAATCTCTAAGGCACCGTAAGATATGTCTGTCAAGAATTGCAAGTTCCAGCCCAATGCCAATGTTACGCAAAAAATGGCTGGCTTCTTTATATCCCAATCCGGAAACGGTTTTAACCAGCTTATCTCTTATTGAGTAGATGTCATTCCCTTGCAAAAATTTATTCAAGGAACTATCGCCAAATACATTAACAGCTTGTTTAATAAACTTGGCTTTGTTATTTTTAAACCTCACTGGATGAATTATTGTGCTGATTTCCTCAATAGTTCCATTGTATAGTTTACCGGAATTGAAAAGCTCCAGTGCTTTTTCCCAGCACAAATAAGCATTGCTCTGTGGGGTAAGCAGGCAGAATACCAGTTCAAGCAAAAGATATTGGCCATCTTTTTCGGTCCATAGCCGCTTGAAAGAATTAATTCGTAGATGAATTTGAAATTCCAGTTGATAGCAAAGTTGATGCAGGGTCTGAATGTCACAATTTTCCATCAATGGTGTTAGCTACCTGTAGTAAGCTTTCTATCCTGTGCATCAGGGTATCAAGAAACGTACTCTGTGGGTATCGAGAATACAGTGTCATTATTTCGCTGTAATATTGGTGCAGTAAAGCGTTAAGGGTGCTTTTCTGGGTTGGATCAGCAACAATGTCATGTAGTGTAGTTTGCAATTTATTATTAAGGTGCGATAGTTCCTGGATATCGCTCACATCCTGCAAAAAAGTCCGTGAAAGGTCAACAAGCATTGACAGAAGAGCATCCATAGCTGTACCAGACTATTCTTTTATGTTCTGAATATAATGATAGCCTTTGTGTGTTAAAAAAAGCTTGCCTGGAAATTTTGTTTCAATCATTTCAATGAATTCTAATTTGTTAATAAGCTCATCAAGAACCGTATGGCGTTCGGATTGGGGGATGTCATTAAGTATATCAACTGGCATGGGCACACCAGCTTTAATGTCATTGCCATATTTATCCTTAAAAGCCTGCAGGATCATCTTTGCGTGGTAGCTTACTGTCATAGGGTGCTCCAGTGAAAGTTCATTATTGTTTAAAAGCTAATGCTACATACGTAAACATTGTTAGCTTTTTAACATTAATGCGGGTAAATCCTGTTTCTTCAAGCAATTTTTTTACATACTCAGGACTGATGCGCTCGGATTTTGGGGGGCCAAAAATAGTTTATCTTGTGCGATAGTAACTGTAGCATTTCCTCCTGTGTGTCAGTAGCAATTACTTTGCCATAAGTAAGCATATGAGATGCAGGAATTGCAAAAAACCCGGTCCCGGCCCCAATATCAAGAAAGACATCATTGCTTTTGATGCCTATTGTGTTCAATATCTTCAATGGTGGGAACAATACCTTTCTTACTATACTGTCAAGATGTTTTGCGTGCTCAGGATGGAATTTGTGTGTCATATCACATTCCTCAGAATAGATTTTTATAAGTGTAATTTTAAAACATTAAAATGAATTTTTTGATATACCTGAATGCTAACTCTTCCTTATTTTCAATCAGTGCTTTGATGATGGCTAATATTATAACTCATGTCGCCATTTTTGGAGTTTATATCAGAATTGCAGGTTACTTTGCTGATATTTCAGGAAACGTTTCAAAATGATACAACCATTCTAAGTCCATATTAATTATGAAACAATAATAACTCAATAATTTTTTAGATATATCCATTAACTTATACCACGTGTTAAAAATATAGCATTATGTCGCAAAAATTATTATAAAGGATTTTTATAATATGCCGATACACTAAGTGGAAACGAATAGCACGAGGTATGTCAGAATGTTTGAATACAGTAAAATGATGCAAACCAATTATCTGCTTGAAAAGGCGTTAGATGTTGAGTCATTGCGCCGCAAGGTAATTGCAAACAATATTGCCAATGTGGATGTGCCCCATTTTAAACGCAGTGAGGTTAATTTTGAAAGTGAGTTAAAAAGGGCAATAGCTCATAATATGGATCCACTTAAGCATGTTAAGGCCCTTAAAACTGACCCCAGGCACTACGATTTCTTTGAACCAAAGGATATCACCAGTGTACAACCTCGCGTAAATTTAGATTATACCACCACATACCGAAATGATGGCAACAATGTGGATGTGGAAAAAGAAATGGTAGATGCGGCAAAAAATCAGATGCGGTATAATGCATATGTTACAAGTTTAAATGAGAATTATAAAATGTTAAAAATGGTCATGAGAACAGTATAGTGAGGTAACATTATATGGGAATGTTTGATAGTTTCAACATATCATCTACTGGATTGACCGCTCAGCGGTTACGAATGGATGTTATCAGTAATAATATTGCCAATGCAACCACTACACGCACACCTGAAGGCGGGCCGTATAAACGCAAACGGGTAATATTTGCACCAGTTAACATACGGCCATTTTATAAATCCCCACTGGTTCCTAAACGTATAGATCATGGTGAACCAAAAGGGGTGCGAGTTGTTAAGATAGAAGATGATAATTCAGAATTCAGGCTTGTATATGACCCATCACATCCTGATGCAATTAAAACAGGACCAAAACAGGGATATGTTGAAATGCCCAACGTTAATGTGGTTATGGAAATGACTGATCTGATATCAGCATCACGTTCGTACGAAGCCAATGTAATGATGATTAACAATGCCAAATCAATGTTTTCAAAAGCACTGGAAATTGGCAGAGGTGGCGTATAAATTTTTAAGTAAAGGAGTAACGTCATGTACTTTGAAAAAGGATATATAAATGAAATTAACTGCTCACATGAACTATCGAGTCCACCTACATTAAACAGGCGAAAAAGTCAGTGGCAACAGATGGGG
>JARYLT010000059.1:5994-21939 GCA_029907515.1 Spirochaetota bacterium
CGACCTATAATTGAATCACGAATATTGTCAGGGAGTGTACGGTATGATTCAGGAAAGTAATGGAATAACAAAATCAAATATCTTTGTCATGAAAACAACACATCCGTTGCATTACAGCGATAAGCCGCAAAAAGAGCAGGATGATGATGTTGCTGGTTCATTTATGGATGCACTAAAAAACGCTTTGGGTAAGGTTAATAACCTTCAGGTTGATGCTGAAGATCTAACACAGCAGATGATCTATGAACCTGAATCAGTGGATATACACACGGTTATGATTGCACAGCAAAAGGCTGAAATTGCGTTAAGTTTAACAAAAGCAATCCGTGATGAGGCAATCAGGGCATATCGTGAACTTATTAATCTCAGGTAACGAATGATGCTTTGCAAACATAATAAAAATACTATAATTTTTAGTAAATTAATTGACTTTTTAATACAGGTGTTTTATTATGTTTGCTGTGAAAATGGATTATGTCACTTTGCAAGGAATATATACTATGAACTATCGTCCTGCATTAGTTTTGATACTATCGGTAATTCAGGAAATTATAGCAAAGCATAGTGTACATAATCACTAAGGTATGGGAGGGAACGCAGTATGGAATTTTTTACCAAGATATTTAATCAACTGAAAGAGATTTATTCAAAATTAGATACAACAAAAAAGATTATTATTGGTGTGGTTACCGGTGTACTTGTTATTGCCTTCATTGTACTGTTTTCGGTTTCATCACAGAAAGCCAATGTGGTTTTATTTGCAGATCTTCCCAGTGATGAGTTTGGGCAGGTTACCAAGAAGCTTGAAGAGATGGGTTTTCACTATACAACATCTGGTACAACAACAATACTGGTTAATCCTGACCAGCGTGAAATTATCCTGACACGGCTTGCTCAGGAAAATATGATACCAAAAGGCATTCCGGGGTGGAAGCTTTTTGACATTTCAAAGTGGACCGAAACAGATAAAGAATTAAATGTAAAATATATGCGGGCATTGCGGGATGAAATTAAACGGCATATTGAATCATTGAAAAATGTAGATAAAGCAGATGTTGAAATAGCAATAACCGAAGATGAATTATTTGTTGATAAAGAAAATGCCTATACTGCTGCAGTTACCGTGTATCTGGCTCCAGGATATGACGGACTTTCTAAAAAGGAAATTAAGGGTATTCAGTATTTAGTTGCAAGGGCTGTAGGGACAAAATTAAAGCCTGAAAATGTAACGGTGACTGATGAATATGGCAAGATTATTTCTGATTTTGATGATCAGTTTGATAAGGCAAAAGAAGAATACACGCTTTTGGAATACAGAAAAAAGATAGAAGAGAAAGCGCGCGTACAGATGCTGAAAGATATCCGTGCTGGTTTAGAAAAGATATTTTCTCCTGACCGTATTCAGATTGTACGTCTCAATATGGATTTTAACTGGGATAAGATTCAGGAAGAACAGGAAGAATATACACCAATAGAAATGGAAAAGGATAATCCTCTTACACCATATTCTGAACGCAAGGTAAAAGACTCATTAACTATCTCCAAAAAATCAACAAAAGAGCATTTCCAGGGACATGGATGGAACCCTGAAGGCCCGGCAGGTACCGAAGGAAATAAACCACCCGGATACAAGGCCAGTGATGATCAGTTTTCACAGTATGATAAAGAAGAAAATGTGGAAAACAATGCGGTTAATAAGACATTGCGTAAAATTGAACGTGATCCGTATGATATTTCAAGTGTTTCTGTTGCTATTGCCATTGACGGTTATCAGGATTTACCACGGCTTCCTGATGGAAGCTATGATTTAGACCCAACCAAAAAGCCTGTACAGGTTCCACTGACTGAAGATGAATTGCGGCAGGCGGAAAACATTGTAAAAAAAGCCATCAATTTCAATGCAGCACGTGGGGACCAGGTTGCTGTTGAAAACATCATGTTTGATAGAACCAAACAGTGGGATGAGGTGCGGGAGGAATTCAGAAAGAAAGAACAGTTTAAGCGAATGCTGCTTGCAGCGCTGGTTGGGATACTGGCATTATTCTTAGGTGTTGTATTATTCAGGGCTATCTCCCGTGAACTTGCCCGTAGAAGACGAATACGCGAAGAACAGCTGGCACTGGAACAGCAGCGTATGCGTGAAGCTGCCTTACGGGCTGCCGAAGAAGAGGGTATTGATGTAGAACTATCACTTGAAGAAAAAGCACGCCTGGAATTGCAGCAGAATGCTATTAATCTGGCACGTGAACGGCCGGATGATGTGGCGCAGTTGTTAAGGACATGGCTGGCAGAAGAATAATAATGTTGTAATTGGTGAATGTTAAAAGACCGATATACTAATAAGCTGGTGTTGACTTTGAAGAGGGTGTATTATATACTATTAGTAGAATGTACAGGGACTCATAATGTATAGTATATCGGTATAATTCGGAGCTAAAAATATGTTACAACAAAAGAAATCGCAGTTATCGGGCAGGCAAAAGGCTGCTATATTCCTTGTATCACTGGGATCAGATGTATCATCAGAGATTTTTAAACACCTGAGAGAAGATGAAATTGAGCAGCTAACGTTTGAGATTGCCCGTTTAGATAAAGTTGAACCTGAAGACCGGGACAAGGTTTTAATGGAATTCCAGGAGCTTATGATGGCTCAGGAATTCATTGCCACCGGTGGTATTGATTATGCACGTGAAGTACTTGAAAGGGCGCTGGGTACTCAGAAAGCTATTGATATAGTAAATCGTTTAACCTCTTCATTGCAGGTGAGGCCCTTTGATTTTATCCGACGTACAGACCCAAGCCATCTTCTAAACTTCATTCAGGGTGAGCATCCGCAAACAATTGCATTGATTTTAGCTTATTTAGATCCTCAGAAAGCTGCTACAATTTTATCAGGTTTAAGCCATCAGATACAGGCCGATGTGGCACGCCGAATTGCTACCATGGATCGTACTTCGCCTGACGTTTTACGCGAAGTTGAACGAGTTCTTGAAAGAAAACTTTCTACATTAGCCAGTGAAGATTATACTTCGGCAGGTGGTATTGATGCTATTGTTGAAGTGTTGACCCATGTTGACCGTGGTACTGAGAAGATAATTATTGAAGCACTTGAAGAAGAAGACCCTGAACTTGCTGAAGAAATAAAGAAACGTATGTTCGTTTTTGAAGACATTGTATTACTTGATGATAGAGCAATTCAGAAAGTGTTGCGTGAAGTTGATACACAGGATCTTGCTAAAGCACTTAAAGGTGTTGATGCCGAAGTTCAGGAAAAAATATTCAGGAATATGTCAAAACGTGCATCAGCACTGTTGCGTGAAGATATGGATTTTATGGGGCCAATCAGGCTGAGAGACGTTGAAGAGGCTCAGCAGAAAATTGTTAATATAATACGAAAACTTGAAGAAGCTGGCGATATTGTTGTAGCACGTGCCGGCGAGGAGGAACTCGTTGTCTAAGCTTGTTTTTAAACCTACTGAAATTCAGGTTATATCGGCACCAAAACAGATTGAGTTGCCTGAGAAATACCAGAAAAATGTTTTAACCGATGAGGAATATGCGGAATTTGAAGTAGATGAAGAGGGTAACCCTGTTGAGGTGTATCAGGGTCCATCTATAGAAGAGATGGAAGCTGAGTTAGAGCGTTACCGGCGTGAAACAGAAGAAGAAGTGCGCCGGATGCTGGAAGAGGCTAAAGCTAAGGCAGCACAGATAGAAGAGGAAGGTAAAAAGGCAGCATTTCTGGAATTACAGCAGGCACGTGAACAGATAAAGATTGAAATGGAGCGCTTTAAAATAGAATCCGAAAGGGAGATTGAGCGCGGTAAATTTGAAGCAGAGAAGATGATCAAAGAAGCTGAATTGAAGGTTTCGGAGATAGAACATGAAGCTTATAAACGTGGTTATGATGCAGGACGTGAAGAAGGGTACAAAGAAGGTCAGGCGGAGGTAATGCGCCTTATTGATAGATTGGGGACCATTGTTTCAACAGCAGTAGATATTCGTGATGATATAATCAGGTCATCTGAAAAGTTGATGACCGAAATGATACTGATGATTGCACGTAAGGTAATAAAGGATGAGATAGTTGAACGTCGTGAAGTAGTTATTAACAATATTAAAGAAGCATTACAGCGTGTTAAAGATAGAGACCGTATTGATATACGAGTCAATTTTGCTGATTTAGATATGACCACAGCCCATAAAGATGAACTTATAAAGATGATGGAGTCATTGAAAAAAGTTAATATTTATGAAGATTCAAGGGTTGAGCGGGGTGGTTGTATCATTGAGACAGATGTTGGGGCTATTGATGCTCGTATTTCAACACAGCTTGAAGCAATAGAAGAAGCTATTCGTAATGCACGTCCAATATGATAGCTTAATAACGAGGTTTGCATGATACAGATTCTACCACATGAAAAAGTTGATATATTTTCCAAGTATAAGGATGTGCTTGAAGAAGTTGATACGTTGCGAGCAACGGGGCGCGTTGAAAAAATTACTGGCTTAACCATTGAATCGCATGGTCCTGATGTGCAGTATGGTGAATTATGTCGCATTAGATTAAAATCTGGAAATTACCTGTATGCTGAGGTTGTGGGTTTTAATAAAAATAAAATAATTCTTATGCCAATTGGGGATATGAAAGGTGTTGTACCGGGGGCAGATGTTTATGCAGTTGGTTCGCAGCTTTTTGTTCCGGTTGGAGAAGCTCTTATTGGAAGGGTCATTGATGGATTGGGCAATCCCATTGATGGGAAAGGTAATCTTTTTTTAAAAGAAAGGTATCCAGTTGACAATAAACCATTAACGCCGCTTGAAAGGGAGATAATTGATTCGCCATTGCCTACTGGGATACGGGCAATAGATGGGCTTATAACAGTAGGTAAAGGACAACGAATTGGTATATTTTCAGGTTCTGGTGTTGGAAAATCTACTTTAATTTCTATGATTGCTCGAAATACGGCTGCTGATATCAGTGTTATTGCACTTATTGGTGAACGAGGAAGAGAAGCAAAAGATTTTGTAGAAAAAGAATTACAGAATGAAGGTTTAAAGCGTTCAGTTGTTATTATTTCTACGTCTGACCAACCACCAATGGTGCGTTTAAGAGCAGGTTTTCTGGCACATTCTGTTGCTGAATATTTCAGGGATAAAGGATTGCATGTTAATTTGCTGATGGACTCAATAACACGTTTTGCAATGGCACAGCGTGAGGTTGGACTTGCAGCTGGTCAGCCTGCAGCAACCCGGGGATATCCACCTTCAGTATTTTCATTATTGCCACAATTGCTTGAACGTGCGGGAAATAAAAAAGGGGCAGGGAGTATCACAGGCTTTTATTCAATACTTGTTGAAGCAGATGATATGAATGAACCCATAGCTGATGCTGTTAGAGGTATACTGGATGGCCATGTGATACTGGACAGAAAGCTTGCGCATAAAAACCATTATCCTGCTATAGATGTACTTGGCTCAATTTCCCGTTGCATGAATGATGTGATAGATGAAGAGCATAAAAAAGCTGCTAACACATTCAGGAAACTTTTAGCTGCTTACCGTGAAGCAGAAGACCTTATAATGCTGGGTGCTTATGCACGAGGTTCAGACCCTGATGTTGATAAAGCAATTGATATGAAACCAGCAATGGATGCATTTTTACAGCAGGGCATTTATGAAAAAGATACATATGAAAATATTAAAAATAAATTATCCGAATTGATGCTTGGAACAAAAGCCAAGCCTTCAAAAAGGCAGGAGTTTGTTGATAGAACACCGTATTTTGCACAAAGTCGTGGGAGATAGTTCCTGAGGATAGAAAATGAAGAAGTTTGAATTCAGATTACAGACCTTACTTGATTTACGGATTTCAAAAGAGCATGCCATTAAAGCTGAATTAGCACGATTGATTGCAAAGCAGAATGAAGAAATAGCTTTGCAGCAGAATTATAAACGAAGAGTTACAGAATACTATGCCAGGCTTTCAGCCAGTATGCGGCAGGGCACATTTTCATATTCAGAAGCGCTTATGTGTGAACGGTTTGCCTATAATGCAGAAAAAGCTATTGCATTATCACAAAAGAGAGTTGAACAAATGCAGCCTGAAATTGAAAAGGTGCGTCAGCGTTTAATACAGGCATCAAAAGAAAGGAAAGTGGTGGAACGTTTAAAAGAAAAGAAATATGAAGAATATATGTATCAATATAACAGAGAAATGGGAAAGGAATTAGACGATCTTAATCAGAGAATGTATAATAACGCGTGAGGTAATGCTAATGGATATAAACAGTATCAAACAGGTTCAGGATAGAATCAAAGAAATTAAAAATAGATTTAAAACCATTCAGAATACCTATGCAAAAGTCTCCCCATCTACAAGTATGGTTATGGCCGATAGTAAAGCGGCTGAAGCCGGCAAAGTGACTGCTACTGTACAGGAAAATAGTGAACCGCAGAAAAATAATACTACTGTAAAAATGACAGAAGAAATCCTGAAGAATGTGCTTAATTCAAAGAAAGAAAATACTAAGGAAACACTTGACGTCCAGCAGATTCAAAACTTGTTGCAAAAAGCTATCACCCAGTATACCAGTAATGGCAAAATATTTAATATAGAGGAATAGTGGTGAATGAAGTCAACCATAAGAGGTTAATACCATGAAACTAGTATCAGATTCAACAAAAGTAATATATTTGGCAATAATGATTGTATTTATCATTATTGTTGGATTATTCTGGTTGGATTATATTGGCTTAATTAATATTGGTAAAATGTATCATCAATATATTGCAAAGGAAGCTCCTTCTGTTGTGGATGCTGCTGATGATGAACCATCACTGATTGAGCGGGAAGAATTTGAAAAGGAAAAAGATAAGCTATTGCAAAGAATAGAAGATTTAGATAAGCGTGAAGCAAAGATAGTAGAAGCCGAAAAGATAATTGCAAAGGAAAAAGAAAAACTTGAACAATTACAGAAAGGGCTTGATCAGGAAAAGAAGGCACTGGAGCTTGAAAAGAAAAAATATTCAGGCTATAAAAAGAATGTTATAGACCTTGCCAAAAAAATTGAAAGCATTCCACCGCAGGATGCTGTTGATATAATGGTTCAATGGGAAGAAACCCTGATAATAGATGTGTTACGTCAGATTGACCAGAATGCTGCAAAGGAAGGCAGGATGAGTATATCAACGTATTTGTTGTCTTTGATGCCAAAAGAAAAAGCAAGCCGGGTTATGTATTTGATGACTCAATTGTGATTCTTATTTACAATATTCCTGTATCATTGCCAAAATTATATTTTTACCCAATCCAGTTTTAGCAGATGTTGGAACTACGTATTCTGTATTGATGTTGAGGCTAGAGCAAATTCTTGATATACCATTATTTATTTCATTTTTTGAAACTTTATCACATTTAGTTGCAAGAATCATTACATTGATATTATTGTTTAAAGCTTTTGTAATTATAGCTTGTTCATTTTCATCTGGTTCGCGCCTGATGTCTATAAGGAGAAACAGAAGCTTAAGGTTAGGCCGTGAAATAATATATGAATGGATCATTTCTATGAATTCCAGCCGCTTATTATGTGAAACTTTTGCATAACCAAATCCAGGGCAGTCAGCAAAGCTAATCTTTTCGTTGATACAAAAAAAATTAATTGTTTGTGTCACGCCTGGTTTACTCCCAGTTTTGGCAATATTTTTTCTTCCCAGAAGAGTGTTAATAAGGGAAGACTTGCCAACATTGGATCGACCGGTGAATGCAAATTCCGGAAAGTTATATTTTGGATACTGTGATGGAATACGGGCACTGGTAACAAAACGAATAGTATTAATCTTCATGATTTATGTTCTTTTCCATCAGAATTGCATTATCAAAACGGTAATAATTCTTTCTGAACCCAACTGAGTGAAATCCTAACGATGTATAAAATCTTATAGCACTGGTATTGTTATCAGCAACTTCAAGCACAATTTTTTTTTGATTATCTGTATGGTTAATGACATGCTGGATAAGCTGTGTTCCAACTTTATACCGTTGAAAGTCAGGTAAAACTGCAATGCGCATCAATTGAACTTCATCTGCAATATACCATGCAAGGGCATATCCAGCAAATTTATTATCAATCTCAGCAATAAATAATCTTGAAAAGTGTAAATCTAATTCACGGGTAAAGCTTTCAGTTGACCATGCATTTTCGCGAAAAACATAGGCATCCAGTGCTGCAATGTTTTCAATGTCTTCGTAAAGAGCTTTGCGAATTAAAATTTTTTTATTGGGCATCCTTCTACTTATCTTTGAATTTTGGTTCACGCTTTTCAAGAAAGGCAGAAATTCCTTCCTTTTTGTCTTCAGTTTCGCATAACTGCCCAAAAAGTTCACGTTCCAATGTAAGAGCAGAATAAAACTCCATGGTTGAACCTTTAGCTATTGCCTGCATAGCAGCTTTTATTGCCAGTCTGCTTCTTGCGGCTATGGCTTTTGCCAGTTCTTTTGCTTCATCGACAACTTTGCCTTTTTCAATTGCACGGTTAACAATTCTATACATTTCGGCCTGTTTTCCGCTTATAAAATTTCCGGATAAAATAAGTTCGTAAGCAGCACCTTTACCAAATAGACGTGTACTTCGTTGAGTTCCGCCATATCCCGGGATAATGCCTAATTTAATTTCGGGCAAACCCAGCTGTGCCGATTCGTCAGCTAACCGTATATGGCAGGCAAGTGCAAGTTCCAGCCCACCACCCAGGCAGTAGCCATTAATAGCTGCAATAAACGGTTTGTCAGCATTTTCAATGATGTTCAGCACATCCTGGCCGTTTTTAAGAAAGTTTGCGCCATCTTCTCTGGTATTCTGTTCTTTAATTTCATTAATGTCCGCACCAGCAACAAACGCTTTGCCTGCACCGGTAACAATGACAACTCTAACTGAATCGTTTTCAATGAGCTGTCCAATTGTTTCCCTCATATCATTTAAAACAACATGGTTCAAGGCATTCATTGGTGGGTTATCAATAGTTAATAGAGCTATTCCATTTTCAACAGTATAATGACATTTTTTTTGTGTAGAGTCTCCCATATCACACCTCTTGAATTAAATTTTCTAAAATTTTCAAATATGGTGCAGGTTTGTCAAGATTTAATTGTAAATATAAAATTTAAATTAATTGTGACTCTTTATATTTAATAAGTTTGTATACTGTTGTATTATAGGGAGTATCTATGCTATATTGTTGAGCAAATGTAATAATAGCACCATTAATAGAATCAATTTCAGTTTTTCGCTTGGCAAGTATATCCTGTAGCATTGAACAAAAATTATTCTGCGTGTTTCTGCATACCGTCGTTGTTGTTTCAATCATATGGTTACTATCTGTCATAATACCGTTAGCCTGTGCCACCAAGCATGCTTCCTGTATGATACCTGCCATAATCTTTACTGTATTATTATTTTCTATAAGTTTGCCATTAGGCACTTCCAGCAATGCTCCCAATGGGTTAATCGCTGCATTGATGATAGCTTTTTCCCATAAGGCTTTTTTTGGGTCAGGGGCGATAGTTACTGTCAGGTTAGCATTTTGTAGTAATGAATGCACAGTGGAACAATGGCTATAACTATCGCCACCAATGATGATAGAGCCTGTTCCTCCAAAACGTACACTGGCTGGTGAAAGTTTTGTAGCGCCAATTGTGGTGGTCCCGTAAACTAACGGGTTGTTAATCATAGACGAAATCAACTCGACATTGCCAATACCGTTTTGCAATGTTACTACGATTGCATCGGGCTTAATATAATGTTGAATAGTATCAATTGCATCTCTGGTGGCAAAACTTTTGATGAACAAAAAGATGATATCTGCTGAAGCAAGAATTGCAGGATCATTGCTTATAGTGGGATAAAAGGTTTGTTTTTCTGAATGTATTTCAACAGAAAGACCCTGCTTTATTGCATTAACTGTATTGGGATTGGTATCATACAATAGTATGGTATACTTGCGCAGGAAAAATGCAAACAGGGATCCCATTGCACCTGCGCCAACTATTCCGATAATGGGTTTATTATTCATGATTTTTTTACATCGTAGTTACTTTATGGTGTCAATACTGTAAATATATTTGCTAAATAGTATTATATATAAATTCATGAATATTTTCTTAAAAATATTTTGACTCCTGCAACCATATAGTAATTTGTATTAAAATTTTGATAATGTGATAAAAATGTACTATTTTTATGATATAATATAACTATTAAAATTTGATTAGTTATCATTAGGATTGTAAAAAAATTGCTAACGAGAAATTATTACCATGGATAATCCTGTCAGTTTGGAATATACTACGCTCCTTAATACCATACAGGCACCAGTTTTTGTGGTAGATGCTTCAAAGAACATTATTGATATAAATAATTATGCTAAGCGTTTATTTCATTCTCTTGATGTAATTGGAAAATCGTGTAAGGATATCTTCCCGGAGTGCCAAAAATCATGTACCTGTCCTGTTGATGAAGCTGATTACAAAATTCCAACTGATAGCCAGCGTTGTAAGCAGGTAATGGTACTGAATACGGTAAAAGAGGAGGTGGAATTGTGTATTATTCCGGTACAAACTGCACATGATATTGTATTTCTTCATATTTTAACTGACAATGATATACAGAACAGGCAGAACCTGGTAATGCTTGAAAAAAACATGACTATTTCAACGCTGGCATCGGGTATTGCCCATGAATTTAATAATATGAACGCAGGCATTCAGGGAATTGTTGAATTATTGCTTTCCCAGGAAGAGTTATCTTCGGCTGGTGTAAAAGATCTTAAAACAATATTGAAGATAGTTAAACGTGCCACACATCTTATTGATCAGTTATCAATGTTAGCTCACCGAAAACCTTCAAAACAGATGCTGGTTAATATTGAAGATATAGTCGATGATTGTATAAGTATTATCAAACCACAGTTTATGGATGCAGGAATTACTATTGATGTTATTCATAAAGACAGACTACCAGAATTATTTTTAGATGCCAATAAAATCACCCTGGCTCTTATGAATATTTTTTTAAATGCTCGTGATGCTATGATTGACACAGAACAAAAAAAATTAGCAATTATTACCGGTCAGGATGATACATATGTTACTATAACTATTAAAGATACAGGTTGTGGAATAAAAGAAGAACATATACAGAGGATATTTGAGCCATTTTTTACCACAAAAGGCCCATTGGGGCATTCCAATATACCAGGTACAGGACTGGGGCTTTCGGTTGCATTGGGTATTATTGAAGAACATGGTGGTACCTTAGCAGTAGAAAGCACAGTTGGCGAGGGTACTACATTCACCATACAATTGCCCGTTAATACTGATGATAGAGTTGCTTCTGAAGTTGCCATAAATTATACTGAATTTGATTTTTCGGGTAAAAAAATTTTGATTATTGAAGATGATCCTGAATTTGCTACCATTTTGCAAAGGGCACTGATTGCCAAAAATGCTGAAGTAGTATACGCAGGAAACGGTGCTGAAGGATTATATTATCTGGATAATCAAACTGTAGATCTTGCATTGCTTGATGTTCACCTGCCAGATATGACAGTATGGGATATATTGAAGAAAGTTCAGTATATGAATAACAGACCAAATATAATTATTGTATCAGGAAATTATTTGGCAATGAATAACAACTATATTGGTATAGTTGATTATGTGCTGCTCAAACCTTTTGATTTAGAAGAACTGTTTACCGCAATTAAAAGCAGTTTATCTATATAGTATACATATAAAAATAGTATTGACAAAAATACAAATCTGTATAATATCTTCACAAATTTTGGCAGAGATATCAGGAGCATTAATGACAAAAAAAGATACTGTTTTGCTTATAGTAAATCCCATAGCTGGCAGGGGAAAGGCACTCAGATCCGTAGAAAGGATTGAGAACGATTTTAAAACTTTGAACATCAAACATGATGTTGTTTTAACGGAAAGAGTATGGCATGCAGCGGAATTAGCAGAAGATGCTGCTAAAAAAGGATACCGTGCTGTTGTGGTGGCCAGCGGTGATGGTACTGCCAATGAAGTGTTAAATGGATTGATGTTAGCTCGGAAAAAGGGCTATAATAAAACTGCCATGGGGCAAATTCCTGTGGGCACGGGAAATGATTTTGCCTATGGCATGGGACTACCTAATGATATAGATGAGTGTATAAAAATAATAGCAGACTTCAATGTCCGAAGGATTGATGTTGGTTTTATTAAGGGTGGAGATTATCCTGAAGGTAGATATTTTGGAAATGGCATTGGGATAGGTTTTGATGCTACTACTGGGTTTGTTGCAAGCAGAATACGCTTTTTAAGCGGTATGATGGTATATCTGCTTGCTGCTTTGCAGACAATATTTATATATTATAAAGCACCACGAATACGCATGATCTATAATAGCAAGGAAACCATTATGGATGCCTTGCAGGTTTCCATAATGAATGGTAAACGTATGGGTGGCGGTTTCCATTTTGCTCCAGATGGTAGCCCTTTTGATGGTTTGCTTGATTTATGCATGGTCCGTTCTATGAATCAATTTAAGATTTTTGGCATGATACCTTATTTTATACGTGGTACACAGGCAAGACGTAAAGAAGTAATGCAGGACAGAACAACAAAGATTGAAGTTGTTGCTGAAAAAGGTAGCTTGCCTGTACACTGTGATGGTGAAACAATATGTTATTCTGGAAAGGAATTGTTTATTCAGCTTTTCCCGGCAGCATTGGATTTTATAACAAAGGCTTGATGCCTAAGAAGGTAGATGTTCAATGCTATTTTTATAAATAATAACACTGTAAGCATTGCCAGTTCACATAACAATTAAGATACTATAAATAATTGTGAATGTTACTTCTATACATAAACTGATTTTAGTTTTTCTATCTATTATTATTTTAATTAGAATTTATTCTATAAGCTATGCTCAAACTGCGTATCTTGAAACTAATACTGGTGCAGGTTTTTCACAGGGAACAATAGGTGAATATGTTTATGATAACAATCGCATGCTAAGCAGATTAAACTGGAATATTGATTATTTATGGTATTATCACTTTTCAGTTGCTCTATGGTATAACTCGTTTTTTGCAGGAATTCAGGTGCTCAATGGCATCAATGATAAAATAGGGACAATTGATGATTCAGACTGGACAGATGATAATAATCCTTCATTAAAAACACATTATTCAAAGCATGATAATTATCTTGAAAGATATGCTTCCTATGATTGTAACATTGGTTTTAAAAGTGATATTACTGATACAATAAACGTAAAACCATATATAGGGTTTTTATATAAATCTTTTAAGATGTCTGCAAGAGATGGCTATCTGGAGTATCCTCCAGGTTCTCCCAAGGTTCCAGTATATGGAGTTGGAATTATATATGAACAGCGATATTATATCCCTTACATAGCATTGGCATCAGAAATTATTGTGACAGAAACCATAGGAATTATGGTGGGAATATCTGTTAGTTTATTTGCTGTTGCTGAAGACATAGATAATCATGTTCATCGCAATCCAGGCGATGATATTGATTTTTATGCCAACTATGATGGGATTATTTATTTACATGCTTATGGAGGATGTTTCTTCTCTCTGAATGATACAATAAAGGTTGCGCTTGATTTACTATATGAATATGTACCTGAGCAGAAAGGTGATACGTATTATATCAATACGTCAACAGGGATAAAATCACCTGTTTTCAATAATTCAGCAGGATTGAAATATACAGTTTTTTCAGTACAGCTTTCGGTAGTATATACGTTGAAATTATTATAATGAAAGGGTAAGATTCTTCGGTCTCCCCTATAAAGTCGGTGTCCAATGAGAATGACATGGTGTATTGTCACATGATGACTTCATCAGGCTCAGCCACTGGATTTTAACAACAGTTCGTTGAGTGATTGCGCAAATAATTGTATTGAGACGCAATTGTCGAGTGGTTATGCAGCAATTGTATCGATATTCGATCGTTGAATGTACCAAAGAAGCGAGAAATGTATCAACGAGGAATGTATCGAGACGAGGTGGTCGAGTGTTACGAGAAGTGAGGAACGTATCAACGAGGACTGTATCGAGACGAGGTCGTCGAGTATTCTGAGCAAGGCGAGGAATGTATCGAGACGACTCAGCTTCGACTTCGCAATAACAGGAGTTAAATAAAGGGGGTTAACTACTATTATGGACAGAATCCAATACAGAAAACTTAACAAATATAAGTATCAATTAATGCGTGATTACGTTTATAAAACAACAATAACGTTAGATCATGATGCTGGAGTACCAGATTTTGTAACCTTACGAAAAGATGGACAATTAGAGATATATAAAGGATATGCCTGGGATGGCCCCAGTGGTCCTACTATTGATACCAAAGATTTTATGCGGGGAAGCTTAGTTCATGATGCGCTGTATCAACTTATACGTGAAGAAAAGATAGAAAGAAAATATAAAGAATATGCCGACAGGCTGTTGCATGATATCTGCATAGAAGATGGCATGAGCAAATTCAGGGCATGGTATGTGTACTGGGCAGTGAGGTTATTTGGCAAAGCAAGAAAAAATCCTGATGACACCAGTAATCAACCTGTAGAAGCACCGTAATCTTCATTCTGTGTATTTGATTACTTTACCTTTAATGTGAATGATATTCACTGTACCAACAATCCAGTACTGGCGTTCAATATACCAGGATACATCAATCAGGTCATCGCCGTTTTTTTGATTAATGGCATCTGAAATAGCTCTGTCAAAACTGGCCAGTGGCGTAACATTGAAAAACCATAAAAGATTAAAGTTACTGGTAAATGATTCAGCGTCACCAACTATCTGGTATGAAATATCTTTTAAGGGGCGAACATGTGGTTCATATCCAGCTACATGATGGGTGGTTACACATCCTAAAAAAACAATACTGCATAGTAAGACTATAAACAGTAACTGTCGCATAGCTACCTCTTTTGCTTTACCTGTTCTTTTGTTTCAACAGGTGCTGTCTTTATTACCTGGCCGGTAACGATAACTTTTGTGATGCTGAAAAGAACAAAGTAATAATGCTTTTCATACCAGCGTACATTTATCAATGCATCACCATTTTTTGAAGCAATAGCTTCATCTATTGCTCTATCCATGTCAGGCCTGCCCACTGACCACAGGCCAAAAAGAGACCATGACCAGTCACTACCTTCAGCCTGGCCCAAATTTTCAACGATTATACGGTTGTGAAGTGGTGTTGATGATGCTGTCATGCCCATTGGTGTTACACAACCAGTTAAAAAGACAATAGTTATCATCATTATTAGTGGTACAATGTTTTTCATAGATTAACTCCTTTCAAATTAGTAACCTCGTTGATAGCAGTGGTGTAGTTGATAACAAACAATTTTAAAATTTAACCTCAACACCAAAATTGGGGATTAAATTTAATCCCTCCTGAGTTTTTAATTTTGGATTATCTTCACCGTATGGTTTATAATAATTCCATGCTAAATCATTTTTAGGCTTATAGTTGTAAATATTAATGACTTCAATATACCATGAAACATAACCCCACTCATGGTTGGTTTTATGGCTGTAGCGTACATCCAGACGATGTTCCCACGGAAATCGTTTTGAATGAAGGTGGTCATAATCATAGATAGGAACATATCGCCCTGAGTTATCAGGGCTTTCATCAGAGTCAATAACTGGTGTATACGGGAATCCACTGTAAGCTTGAAAGCGTGCACTGATGGTATGTTTCCCCACTGTGTAGCCAATGACCATTTTTAAGGAATGTGGCTGCTCGTATGCATATGGGAACCATGTATCTTTGTTGGGATCTATTGATGCACCGGTTTTAAACTTTGATCTTGTGTATGTGTAATCAACCCAACCAAAGAAACCGTCAGC
>JARYLT010000005.1 GCA_029907515.1 Spirochaetota bacterium
CTAATCTATCCTTATACATACCTACAGCAGCATCATAGGCACTATACCCATCTGATTGCACATACCCTCCATATCCTTCCAGTAACTTCATGGGTACATCTTTACTCCTGCCTTGAGCATACGTGTATACTATCACCGGCACATCCTTTTTTGGATACCCTATCATTACCCACATGTATGATTTGCTCGTCGGACTCCTGCCTTCCTGATGCAATACCTGCAGATGTGTCTCATCCATCTGTATAAGGGGGCCACTTTTTGCTTCCTGTATCATCAGCTCATATAACCTCTGACACTGTGCTGCTACCTGTAAAACCCAGTGGCTTATGGTTGCTCGTGTTATATCTATCCCGTATCGTTGTAGTATCTCTTCCTGCCTGTACAATGGTATCCCATCACAATACTTTGATACTATCACATACGCTATGCTGCGTTCGCTTACCTGACTTCCCGGCAATAACCGCTTTGGCTGCGGTGCCGTTAGTACTTCACGGTGCCCTTCTTCAAGAAAACTATCGCACCTGCATGGCCCATACTTCTTGCGCTTTATTACCCGCTTCTGTACCCGTGCCGGTAGTATGTCAAGCTCTTCTGTTACCTCTTGCCCTATACACGGACGCATCTTTCCACAACAGGGACACAGCTTATCCTCTTCATCTACATCGTATTCAACTTCCTCTATAGGCAATGTATCGGGTAATCTCTTCTTGCCACCTTTCTTCCTGCGATAACTCCGTACAGCAACCTTCTTGCCTTCATCCCTGTCAACTATCGCCTCAGCCTCATTAAACAATTGTAGCTGCCCATCATCCTCTTCCTTTACCTTTTCACGCTTTGGCCCAAACACCAACCGCTGCAATGTCTTGTACTGCTGTTGCAGATAGCTATATTCAGCTTTGTATTTTTCAAGTTGCTGCTGCGTGTGTTGATACGTCTCTTCCAGTTGTGTATAGTGTTTCACACAAAATGAGAATTTTGGGCGGGTAAAGATAGAGAGTACTTTCCCTGTATAAAATTGTATTCTTTCCTCTTTCTCCGTGCTTCTTCAAGCTTTATTTTTCTCTCATAAGCAATTTTCTCAGGATTGCCCCTGTACCACTCATACGGTGTCATATACTCTAATGACTTGTGATACCGATTATAATTATAATATTTACACGCCTCACGGGTTATCATCTCCAATTCGTTAAAATCATCCGGCTCTTCCATCTCATACAAAAGCTCTTTAAATGTACGATGCCACCGTTCTATAATCACATTCTCCGTGGGCATCGATGGATGTATCCTGATGTGCTCTGCCATAAACTTCTTCACTACATCCTGAAATTCTGCTCCCACAAAACTGCTCCCATTGTCCGTCTGCAATTTTGGCTTCTGCTTCAATGCACCTCCATTATTACTGATAAACGTTTCGAATACTTCCTTCACCGTTTTGCTCTCCATATTCGTCAGTGTCCTGGTAAACACCACAAATCGTGAATACACATCTATAAACGTTAGCTGATATACATCATTACCCTTATAATCCAAATATGTTATATCTGCCTGCCATAATTCATCAGGGCCTGTTGCCTCATTGCTATACCGATGCACCCATCCATACCGTTTTTTATATTCATTTTCTTTAATAAGCCCATTTTTCTTCAAAATTCTGTACACTGTCGATACACTTGTATAGACAATATTTTCATCTATCATCCGATATGTCAATTCACGGTGAAAATACCGCGGATGATTTACTGCATATTCAACTATCGCTTCCTCTTCCTTTTCCATTAGTGTATATGCATTCCCTGGTATTTGCCTCTTCCCTTTTGGCGATAGTTCTTTATAGCTACCCCTTGCCATTCTGTACCACCGTGACAACGATATCCCTATCCTTTGGCAATATTCTAAAAGCGTTACCCCATATCCTTTATACCGCTTTCCCGTTGTCACGATATCATCTATCCTTGCCAAATCCTTTATATGGGCTCCCTTGGCTATATCCCATGCTTTTTTTTTAATTCTAAATTCTCAGCTACTAACTCACTGATTATTCCATCCTTGCGCCCTAACTCATTCTTAAGCCGCACTTCCAGGGCAGTCTCTTTTGCCTGTGGCGCAAAAATAAGCTTTGCATTCTTCTCAAGTTGACCCTTCCATTTGTAAAACAGTGTGTCCCGTATCCCTTTGCTACGACAGTACTTTGCTATACCATCCGGATACTGTAATCCCTCAAGCACCATCCTTACCTTTTCTTCTGGACTGTAGGTATTCTTTACTTTACTCATGATTTCCTCCTCTTTTTACTATATCTTACAGGAAATCACTCTCTATTTTTTTTACCCTAAAATTCTCTTTTTCCTGTGAAACTTTAGATGTTAAATTCTTTAAATCTTTAATATACATTATTCCTTTATCTGTAATACCATTTTTATGTATGTAAAGTAATATTAAATTTTTTAATTTAGTTAAATAAAATAAATCTTTGTCTGTAATTTTAGATTTATCTGATATTGATAACCCCCTTTCTTTTTCATAATCTTCAATACTATAAACTCCTCCTATTAATTTTGTTTTATAAAATTCAACAGCCTCTTTCTCTTCATCTGTTAAACTATGAACATTAGGAATTAAAAAAAATACAAAGATCACGATAATCATTATTTTTTTAGACATGATTAACCCTCCAAAATTTATTTTCTTACTAAATATTGATAATATCTAAAAAACTTTTCATCACCTAAAACCTTTTTCCAACTCATCCCATGATTTGCCATTCTTCCTACATCCGATACATACCACCCTCCGTTGTACTTATACAGGTTTACATTGTGTTCATGTTTATAGTTTTCGTTGTAAAATTTCATAACTCCATATTGCACACCTTCTCCATTACTCATTAGCTTTGCAAATTCATTGTAATCCGTTATCCTCTTTACTTCATACCCATACGCCTTTGCTATTGTACCCTGATATGTTGTCCCGTCTGCTTTTATTGCTCCGGCATTGTACCAGCGCTCTCTCTATTTTTTTACCCTAAAATTCTCTTTTTCCTGTGAAACTTTAGAATTACTTCCTCTGATTATTTCTTATTATATATCTCAATATGAATATGGTTCCAATGACTATTTTTAGGATCTTTACTAAGATATAGTATTATCTTATACTTATCTATCATATTTTTGTAAATTTTATTTATGTAGTTCATCACTTTTTTATCATTATAAAAAATCTTCATCTTTTTGTTCTTATTATCTTCTAAATATGCAATTGAGCTATCAATAAAATTCTCTACCAATTTTATTGTCGCTTCTAAATCATAAACTTTGCATTTATCAAAATTACCACTATAAATCGTATCATTTACTGTACCTGGTAGTAAAACACTTTTAATTGCATTAATTATCACTATAAGATATGATTCAATTATATCATAAAAGCCATTACATGTAGAAGGAGTTGATTCCTCATGAAAGAAAATAACCAATCATTCTTACACCAATTCTTTGCAATGGAATCTGCAAGCGGCATGTTGATGATCATTGCAACCATACTGGCTATGATTATTGCCAATTCACCTATGAAGCTATTATATACAATGATGCTTGAAATTCGTTTTGCAGCATCCATTGGGGACTTTGCTATTGATAAACCACTTTTGCTATGGATTAACGATGGACTCATGGCAATTTTTTTCTTCATGATTGGCCTTGAACTAAAAAGAGAACTTATTGAAGGGGAACTATCGAACATAAAAAAAGTAGCACTGCCTGCTATTGGCGCAGTTGGAGGCATGCTGGTTCCTGCTTTAATCTATGCAGCATTCAATTATAGTGACCCACAAGCGTTAAAAGGTTGGGCAATACCTGCAGCCACCGATATTGCATTCTCGTTAGGCATTCTTTCATTACTTGGTAACCGAGTACCATTAAGCATCAAGATATTTTTAACTTCACTTGCTATTTTTGATGATCTGGGTGCAATTATTATCATTGCATTTTTTTATACTGCAAACATTTCTTTTACTGCCCTTGCTGTATCGCTTGTATGTATTCCTGTATTATTGTTCATCAACACAAAAGGCATCACCTCAAAAAGCATATATGTAATTATTGGAATAGTAATGTGGGCAGCAATGCTGAAATCCGGTGTCCATGCAACACTGGCTGGGGTTATACTGGCATTATGTATTCCTTTAACATCAAAAGATGGCACTTCTCCACTGAGAGAATTTGAACATGATGTACATCATGCTGTTGCATTTATTATATTACCAGTATTTGCATTTGCCAATACTGGAATTGATTTTAGCAAGATGACAGCACAGCATCTTCTACACGGAGTACCCATTGGCATTGCAGCAGGTCTTTTTATTGGCAAACAGGCAGGCATATCTATCTTTTGCTATATAGCCTGGAAACTTGGTATAGCATCACTACCATCTCAAACCAACTGGAAGATGCTGTATGGAACTGCACTACTATGTGGTATAGGTTTCACCATGAGCCTTTTTATTGGCTCACTGGCTTTTGAAGAAAGCAGCAATCTTTTATTTGATGAACGCATCGGGATTCTGGCAGGGTCACTGTTGTCAGGGATTTTTGGGTATATTGTGTTGCATAAAGCACTTCCTGAAAAGTTAGATAAAGCGTAAAAAGTCTATGCATGTAATCTTCACTTGTAGCGTCTGAAGAATCAATTTACTTCTTTAAAATTAAGATTGCCATGCCCCTCCTGGGCTCGCAATGACATAAATATAATTAACTTTATAGACTATTTTTTTTTATTCTGGTTGGTCACAGTTGTGGTCAGGAGCAACGTGCTAAATACTTAATGATTACATGGTTAAGCTAAAAATTTTTTTCTTAAAAAACTCTATGTTCAGCCTTCCTTAAATTATTGACAATTTATACATTTTCATAATTATACTATCAGCATGGAAATTTCAGGAAGATCATTCATAGCCAATCCCGAAGAATGTCCCTATCTTTATAATAGAACCAAGACATATCGCTATACCGTACTGTACAATCTCACACCAGACGAACACAACACACTTTTAGCACAGGGGTGGCGGCATTTTGGTTATACCTTTTTTCAGCCAGCGTGCACATCATGTATGCTATGCATACCCGTAAGGATTAAAACATTTGATTTTATACCCACAAAAAGTCAGCGCAGGGTTTTACGTAAAAATGCAAACACGCTTACTCGCATCAACGAATTAACCCTTACACGAAGAATTTACAACATATATGAAGACCATTCCATATCCCGTTTTAAAGAGCTACCATCACTACAATTTTTATTGTCAAATGTACTTGATGTATGTGCAAACACCTACCAGATTGAATACTATCACAACTCACAACTGTTTGCCGTGGACTACATTGATGAAACACGTGAAGCATTAAGTTCCATTTACTGTATCTATCACTCAGACTTTGCTTACTTAAGTCCTGGAATTTACAGTATCCTGTATGCCATTGAATTAGCCCGGCAAAAAAGGCTGACCTACTTTTATTTAGGCTACTATGTTCCTGGATGCAAGGTTATGCAGTACAAAATATCATTTCATCCATATCAATGGTTTAACTGGGAAAAACAAAAGTGGTGTGATGAACCGGTTATTTATTAAAGCTATCGCTCCAGCAATGCCGTATCAATAATATCTGTTACATGCTCATCAATATAGCTATATGTCAGGTCAGTAGATTGTGCTTCAGGGAACACATTTTTAAACACACCATTTGCCTGTGCATGGATAAAACTATACGTGGTAACAGCCGGATACTGTGACCCCTGCCACAAAGAAATTCCAACCACAATCATGAAAACTGCAGCAATAGAACCACATGCAATATACAATCTATTTCTTTTTTTGACCCGTGCTACTACTGCTGAAGCAATTGTTTCATCCCACGAGTTACTATGCAATCGCTCATTGATTGCTATATCAAATTGTGTTTTACTATTCATACTTCCTCCTGTAACAACTTATAAAGAATCAGTTTCCCTCTGGATAAGCGCGATTTTACCGTACCCTTTGGAATACCCAGCTTCCCTGCAATCTGTGTTTCATCATTACCCAAGGCTTTCAGTTTCATAACATCTTTATACTTTTCAGGGAGCTTTTCAATAACAGGCATAAGCGATAGTTCATCGTATTGAATCTCAGGAGGATTACAATCCATACTATGCGAAAGCCTTTGAAGTTTTTGCTCCTCTCGCAATAGCTTCTTATTCATACGTTTTGCCTCATTTGCTGCTATGCGATACAGCCAGGTCTCAAGAGATGACTTTTCTTTGAATTTCCCTGCTACAAGACTTCGGTAAGCCCGAATATACGTTTCCTGAACTACATCATCTATTGCCTCATAAAACTGTGCTGCAAGGTGCCTGTGCACAGCCTGCAGCACAACTGCCTTTGTTTGGCCAATAATTTTTGCAAACTCTTTTTCACTCATGTTATAAGCCTTAACATTTACATCATTGGTTCATCAAATCCCATTGGGCCATGTGGGCGTATTTTTTCCATTCGTTGCATTTCCATCTGTTTGTAAGCTTTTAGCTTCTTTAGCTGGTCTTTGTTAAGCTGTTTTTCAATATCCATAACATGCTGTATTCTCAATATATGAAGCTCAATCCGCAAATCGCCTATCTCTTTCAGTTTAGCTCGCACTGCATTAATGTCAACTTCATCTTCAAGCAAAAGCTTTTTTAGCTGAATCATTTTGGGAGCTAATTTTTCCCGTATGTCAAGCATGCGCTTTTCATACAGACTATTGATTTCAACAATCTTATCTACCTGGGAATCTGACAACCCCAATACCTGCTTTAGCCGCTCTACATCACCAAAGATTGGGCCTTTTTTCATGGGCATATCGCAACACTGCCCTTTCCCTTTTGGCCCCTGCGCAAATGCAACACTGGCAACAAGTGTCAGAGCCAGAGCATACACAAAAACCTTTTTCATACAAATCCCCCTTTAAGTATAGTAGCTTCTCAAATTTTGAACATTAGACCTTTATTCAAAGCTTTTAGTTCCATTTTTTCTTTGTGAGATAAAAAATTTTCATTGACTTTTGGAATTACTAAATTAGTTTACTACTAAATTAATTTAGTTTTATGCTAAACTATATGAAAATTACCAGCCAAAATTTTATATATTCTTTATCACGGATCAGACACCTGGCGCATACGTTTTTAAGTGAAGAGCTGGAAAAAGTTTCAATTATAGATATACCGCCTTCATTTGGCGATGTATTTGTTATCGTAACCCATAAGGGGTCAATTTCATTAAAAGACATATCCTCATATACCTATAAAGATAAATCAACAATCACTCTTATTGTCAAACATATGGAAGAACATGGCTATTTTAAACGCATTGTCAATCCACAAGACAAACGGAGTTATTTAATTGCCCCTACAGATAAATCCCTGGCTTTAAAAAAATCTTTTAAAACTATCTCTGAAAAAATGAATAAAAAGCTTTTTCATAATTTATCAGAGCATGAACAACAACATCTTTTTATACTCTTAGAAAAGGTTATGACAAATATTAAGTAGCATTTAATCAATTTCTTAAAGATATATTCATATCTCTCCTAGAGGTTCTCATAAAGAATGAAAATAGTTATTAACACATGTTACCCTGAATATATTTCAGAATCTTTTTCTGACATGATATGCTTAAAACAAGTCTGTCTCCACTAAAGCTTGGATTTATACTTACCATTATATTTTGAGGAGGTTCCATATGGATAGTTATGATACATTACAGCAGATACTTGATTCACACCCATCCACAGCCCCAAAAACCAGAACATTTATGGAGATTTTACACATATTGTTTACGCCACAGGAAGCCCAACTTGCAACTCATTTGAGCTTTAAAGGAAAAAGTGTCAAAGATATCGCAGGGGCTTCACACATGGATATGGAATCAGCACACCAGATACTGGAACAAATGGCAAATAAAGCAATTATTTACACTGCAAAAAAAGATAATGAAGTCCTCTATGGGCTTGTACCAACCATTCCTGGATTATTTGAATTTCCCTTTATGAAAGGAATGATAACCGAAACACATAAAAAGCTTGCACAACTGTGGGAAAAGTACCATCATGAAGCATTGGGCAACTCATTCAGTGGCAACCCCACACCGCTGATGCGAGTATTACCCGTTGACACAGCTATAGAACATGGCATTGTGATTCATCCCTTTGAAGAAGCACGGAAACTCATTGAAAAAGCCCATTATATTGCACTTACCAACTGTGCATGTCGCGTAAGTGTCAATAAATGTGATAAACCACTTGATGTATGCATGATATTTGATGGCGCTGCTGAATTCCTTATTGACCGTGGATATGCATGGAAGGCAAGTGTTGACCAAACCATCAATGCGTTAATAAAAAGTGAGGAAGCTGGCCTGGTCCATACCAGCAATAACAGCAAGGACCGTGCTACGGTTATATGCAATTGCTGCCCATGTTGCTGTACTGTGCTCAGGGGAAGAACTCAATTAGGGAATATCCATGCATTCAGTACAAGTCGCTTTGAAGCAAAAATTGATATACACAATTGCTCTAGCTGTGAGGCATGTGCAAATGGTCGATGCCCTATGAATGCTATAACTATGGAAGGTGGGATAGCTTCAGTAGATGAATCACAATGTATTGGCTGCGGCCTTTGTGCAAGTGTCTGCAGTTCAAATGCAATAACATTAATTGAAAGAACATCAACACCCGATATCCCAGCTACAGTGACAGATATGGGAATTACAGTGGCACAGGAAAAGGGAAGATTAGATAGATTTATTGAAGTGATGAAGAAATAACAGTATGCATGTAAACTCTGCTCCTTGATGTCAGCAGAGCTTACATGCACTTTTCATTCAATTACATACCCAACATTGCCTTCTTCAGGCTTTCCTGAACAGGCTTTGGTCCAAGCCATATTGCAAATAATGCTTTCTTAAGGTCAAGCCCGGCAACAGAACCCAATGTGGTTGTTTTCTTTGTTGCAGACGCAGTAAATACTGCTGTAATTCCTGTTTTTGGAGCATATCCCAATTGAATCACATCACCTTTTTTGAATTCAACAGCATCAAAAAGTTTTAAGAAAGCGTCCTGTTTGGCAGTTGCATAACCACTTGATGCAGCCTGTGCAAAACCCTCTTTTGTAGCTTCAAGGAATCTTTCTTTATTAAGAAGCACAGAGTCAATCACCAGCACAACAGCCATTGGCTCATCAGCTTCTACTATTGCCTTTGCATCGGCTGTTTTAAGGCTTTCAGGTACCCACAATGTTGCATAATACACTGTACCTAAAATCCCCTTTGTTCTTTTGCCAGTACCTTTCTTCACCAGATCTTTTCCTCCAAGACTCAGCGAAAAAACATCAGACATCATGCAAACAGCAACCAGTAATGCTATAACAACTACTACACTTTTACGCATGTTTAACCTCCTTGCGTTATGGTAATTTTTTTATTACATATAGTTGATGGTCATAGAGTACATACATTGTATTTATGCAATAGTCAATTAAAAATTTTCCTGTTCAATTATAATTGACAGTGTATCCATAACATCAAAAAAATCATCCCATTCATAGTATTCTTTATCTTCAGGCAAAAACTTTTTCAAAAGACCCCTGGCAAACACAATATCAGCATACTTTGCCATCTCAATATCGGTTGGTCCATCGCCTATGGCTATTTTACATGTGTGGCGATAGTTACTCATAATGTTAGCCTTTGCCACCAGCTCACCTTCATGCTCATAATCAGAATACACTTTGAGATATTCACCGCTAGCATCAATTTTTGCTGCATAGATTGCCGTAACCTTATTTTTCAAATTGCCTAATTTTCGGACCACGCTATCGTACAATCCGCCTGATATGATAATAACAGGGATTGATCTGTTATTGCAATATTCCAGAAACTCCTCAAATCCTGGCCGTATTTCTTTATCATCAATATAAGCAAGCATGTCTGAATATAATGAAGAAGGCAACGATTCAAGTAGCTGTCGCACACCCTGCCTGATGGTAAGCTCCTTATTCCACATCTTTTTGCCAATTTCATCAAATAAACCTGGAGCAAAGGTTTTACACATACCAACAAATGTCTCAACGGTGGTTATCGTGCCATCAAAATCACAGAATATACAATATGTAGTATTGGTATGTTGCATTATTTGATGGTTCTTTCGTTACGTTATGTTATATAGTATCCAATGAACTATCGCCCCGCGATTTTTCTAAAAGCGCTGTTGCATTATCCAAAATACTTCGGGAAGTGTGTGCCAGCTGCTGTATCTCATCAACCATCTGGGAAACAACTTCATTCATATGTTCAATGGCCTTTGCGCTTGCTTCAATTGCTGCTTTTTGTTCTTCAGTGCCAGCACCAATGTTTTTTGCCAGTTCAACGTTCTTTTCCATCTGGTCAATAATATTTTTTATATACTTCTCTTCAACGGTAACACTATCCTGCAGTATTTTAATCTTTGAGGAACTTTCGGCCATACGGGCAATCAGATCCTTTAACATTTCAGCAGTTGTCCTGATAACCTCAACACCAGTTTCAGTGGTTTTTGTGCTCTGTATCAGCACTTTTTCAATATCTTTGATGCTCTCCGATGTTTGAAATGCCAGCTTCCCAATTTCATCCGCAACCACTGCAAATCCCCTGCCATACTCGCCTGCACGCGCAGCCTCAATGCTGGCGTTGAGTGACAGTAAATTTATCTTATCTGCTATATCAACTATTACGTTTATAGTGTCACCAATTTTCTGACTTTGCTCCCGTATCTGATTGATGGTTGCCTCAACCTCTTTGATTCTTTCGTTAGCATTGCCTGTACGCGCAACAACATTTTCAACTTCTTGAATTGTTTTATCTAAATTTTGCCGCGTTTCGTTTTTTATAACTTTGAACTCACTGACAATCGTTTCCATCATTTCATTACCGCCCACCTGCTCTTCGGAAATGCGTGCTATGCTTTCCGCTGAGCCCAGCAGTTCTTCCAGTGTTGCTGATATCTCTTCAAATGTTGATGCCTGATTCTGCATCTTTTCGTTAAATTTTATAGTGAGTATATCCTGCTGTTTTACCTGTTCCAGTAAATCTGCTACCTTTTCCTTTATAGTTTCGTTGAGCTGTCTCTGCATATCCGATTGCTGCTGAATAACAGAAAGTTGTCTGGTGGAGCGATCATCATATTGCTGTACTACTTTTATATTGCGTGAAGCTAATATTCCAAACACCGCTGTAATCATGATAAAGAAAATCTCGCGAAATATAATAAAGCCGTGGACTGGCTTGCCATCAAGTGTTGCATCCCAGTGTATAACCGCTCCATGAGCTATCGCCACCAATAAAAATGCAGTCCATGTTACTACAGTATAGCCAGTGTAAAAGGCCATAAGCCGTCGGTTGAAGTACAGTTGCAACATAACCAGTAATATAACCATAAGAACTGAACTGTTATACGACTCAAGTGCAAATGTCCAGTCATACTTTTGCGCATAGGCAAACTTGGCTACTAAAGATATATTGACACTGATAAATCCCAGAATCCATTCAAATACGCCAGTTGCTTTCAGTAATTTTTTTCTTTTATAAATAACATATGCCAGTATAACACAGATAGTGCTGATTAAGGATAATCGTAAAATTTCCAGAATATCCACTTCCGCCACTATCTGGAATATGTGAGCAATTCCAGCCATTATAATAAATATAATAATATATGTTTCACTTGATTTTATTTCCAGAACCTGACGGGCTGTATAGTTTGTTTTCATAGGAACCTCACAAAATGTTATTCAAAGGCTCTCAGTACTTATAGTATATGATGTAGATAGCAACGTCAATAATAATACTTTAGTGACAATAAATTGCTGTAAAATATCACCATGTTATCAGTACAAATTAGCATAATCATATTTTACATTATATATAATATAGCTCATACCGTCCAATTATCCTTATATTTTAGTTGAAAAAACTCAAGCTATATTCAGTCCTTTCACACAATGTAATTACTGCTATATTCAAACCAGCGGATATCCTGTATCCTGGCATCCATAATGAAATTTGCACAGTGTTATCCTCCTAACTATAATATGGAAATTATATATACCAAATAATGGTCTATTCTTGTAATATCCGGATGTACATTGCCAGAAAACATGTGATATACACTCCTGTCGCTTTTGGTGGCGAGGTAATATTACAATTTTTACCTGGAAAAAGTTAAGTAAAAAATACTGAAAATTTTTCATAAAAACATTTGCATTTTTATGTTACTTGTAACCTGCTATGTGTGAATATTGTTACAAATTATTCTTTATTAAACGTTTACAGTATCAATCTGCATTCCTTGTTCTCTATGGTTAAAAAAAAGTGAATTACACTATGTGTATTGATCAAGGTAGCTTATCATGAACACCATTAACATTGCACCATTAAACAAAAAACGCTATCTTCATGTATTGCTCCCCCTTTTTGTTGGCTCAATTATTGCATATTTAGACCGGGTCAATATTGCCTATGCCGCACTTACCATGAATAAGGATTTAGGCTTTTCGGCCGAGATCTTTGGCATGGGTGCCGGTATTTTTTTTGTGGGCTATATACTTTTTGAAATTCCTGGCGCAATCATCGCGGAAAAATGGAACCCCAAAGGATGGCTCATGCGTATCATGATTACCTGGGGTATTGTATCATTTTTCATGGCATTTATTACCAAACCATGGCATTTTTATCTGCTGCGCTTTTTACTGGGTACTGCTGAAGCAAGCTTTTACCCGGTATTATATGCAAGCATGATACCGCGCTGGTTTACACCAGAAGAACGCCCAAAAGCTATTGCCCTTATGCTGACATCACTTCAGGTTTCAGCAATTATTGGATCGCCTCTTGCGGGCTTTTTACTGGATATATCAGCATTTGGCCTTAAAGGCTGGCAGCTTTTATTTGTATGCGAAGCAATACCAGCAGTGTTATTTGGAATACTTTTATATTTTATTCTTTCAAATGACCCATGGCAGGTTACATGGCTTACTGATGCAGAAAAGAAATATTTATCAGATACGTTATCTCATGAATTAAAACAAAAAGGGCAGCATTACACCGTATGCCAGGCACTCAAAGATAAAGAAGTATTGAAACTGGCACTCATCTATTTTCTATGGATAACTGGCTTCTGGGGTTTCAATTACTGGATGCCAACTGTCATCAAAGAATTATCAGGCTGGTCAAATATTGCCATTGGCCTTCTTTTTGCCATACCCATGACATTGTCTCTGATTGTCATGGTGTATATTGGTCACTCATCGTCAAAAACCGGTGAAAAGCGCCTGCATGGCGCCCTACCACTTGTAATTGCTTCCATTGGGCTTGGTGTGGGTGTTTTTATCAAAGACCCTGCAGTTAACATGATTTTTGTATGTCTGGCAGCAATTGGTGTCTTTGGTCCTTTTGGTGTGTGGTGGTCATACCCCACAACGTTTCTGTCCGGGGCAGCAGCTGCAGGAGCTATCGGCCTTATCAATTCATCCGGAAATATTGGCGGGTATGTTGGCCCATATCTTATAGGCATCATTAAAAACATTACCAATTCATTTGAAGTATCATTTGTAATACTTGCATGTATGGTGCTGACATCTGGCATCATGATGCTCACGCTGAAGAAGAAGGTGTAACCATGAAAGGTTTTGTGCAATGTTATACCGGCAATGGCAAAGGGAAGACAACCGCAGCCATTGGGCTTGCTATCCGAGCGGCTGGCTGGGGCAAGCATTCAATTATCATTCAATTTTTAAAGGGACAAAAGTCAGGTGAACAAATAGCACTCAAGCGGTTTAACGATTTAATAACAATTGAAACATATGGAAGCAAAAACTTTTATATCCCTGGTAATAATGATACTGAACATAAAGCATTAGTGCACAAAGCATACAACCGCTGCATAGAAGTGTGTGGCGATAGTTCCTATGATATAATCATCTGTGATGAAATACTTACTGCGCTGCATTTCAAACTTATTGCAATTAACGATATTATTGCGTTGACACAAGCCAAACGAATTGACGCTGAACTTATTCTGACAGGAAGACAACTACCAAAAAAACTGTATCCATACTGTGACCTCATAACAGAGATGAAAGATATTAAACATTATTATGAAAAGGGAATCAGTGCACGGAAAGGAATAGAATGGTGAGTATATAATCTAACGGCGAAGTTTAAGCTTCGCCGTTAGATTGGTATTTCGTTTACTTGCCCTGAAGTTTCTTTGCATCATTGATGAGTGTATCAACAACAGTTGGGTCTGCCAGTGTTGAAGTGTCACCCATACCTGATTTATCAAATTCTCCTGCTGCAATTTTCTTTAAGATTCGACGCATAATCTTACCTGAACGGGTCTTGGGAAGTACATCTGCCCACTGAATCATTTCAGGTGTTGCAATCGGTCCAATCTCCTTACGGACGTGAGCAACAAGCTCTTTCTTGAGTTCATCAGATTTTTCCACACCAGTCTTAAGGGTTACAAACGCATAGATTGACTGACCTTTAATTTCGTGTGGATAGCCAACAACTGCAGATTCAGCAACTTTTGGATGGGCAACAAGTGCAGATTCAATTTCAGCAGTACCCATACGGTGGCCGGATACGTTGATAACATCATCAACACGGCCAGTGATCTGGTAGTAACCGTCTTTGTCACGCTTACAGCCGTCACCGGTGAAGTACTTGCCAGGGAACTGTGTAAAGTATGTATTGAAGAATCTTTCAGGATCCCCATATACACCTCGCATCTGTCCTGGCCATGACCGCTTGATACACAGATTACCAGAACATACACCTTCTAATTCAGTACCATTATCATCAACAATACATGGCTCAACGCCAAAGAATGGAACAGTTGCCATAGCTGGCTTAATGTCAATTGCACCTGGTAGTGGAGTGATGAGGATTCCACCGGTTTCTGTCTGCCACCATGTATCAACTATTGGACACTCACCCCTACCTATCTTGTTATAATACCAGTTCCATGCTTCTGGATTCAATGGTTCGCCAACTGAACCCAACAACTGAATGGATGAAATATCATGCTTGTCAACCCAGCTGTCACCTTCTTTTGCCAGTGCACGGATAGCGGTTGGAGCGGTATAGAAAATATTAACTTTGTATTTTTCAACGATTGCCCAGAATCTACCAAAGTCTGGATATGTAGGAACACCTTCAAACATAATGGTGGTTGCACCATTTGCCAATGGACCATAGACAATGTAAGAGTGCCCTGTTACCCAGCCAATGTCAGCGGTACACCAGTAGATATCACCATCATGATAGTCAAAAATTATTTTGTGTGTGAATGCAACATAGGTTAAATAACCACCGGTTGTGTGCATTACACCTTTTGGCTTTCCAGTTGAACCAGAAGTATACAGAATAAACAGTGGATCTTCTGCATCCATCTGCTCAGCTGGGCAGTTGGCATCAACCTTTGCCATTTCTTCATGATACCACTTATCCATCTTGTTATCCCAGTTAACCTGGATCTTGTCGCCAACCCGTTTTACAACGATGTGCAGGCGAACAGTTGGACATTCAGCAATAGCTTTATCAGCATTGTCCTTCTGTGGAACTGCTTTTGCACCACGGAAGGTTCCGTCGCAGGACACAACAACTTCTGATTTACAGTCCTGAATTCGGTCACGAAGCGCTTCAGCTGAGAATCCACCAAATACTACCGAGTGAACAGCACCAATTCGTGTACATGCCAGGATACCAATAGCAAGCTCAGGAATCATTGGGAGGAAGAATGTAACACGGTCACCTTTTTTAACTCCATTTGCCTTCAATACATTGGCAAATTTACATACCTGCTCGTGCAGTTCTTTGTAGGTGAACTTTTTGTCTTCGGTTGGCTCATTGCCTTCCCAGATCAAAGCAACCTGGTTGCCGCGTTTTTCAAGATGCCTGTCCAAACAGTTGTATGAAACATTAACCTTAGCATTGACAAACCATCGTACCCACAAATCCTTTGCTGTGGTACCATAGTTGCAATCCATTACCTTGTCCCATTTCTTGAACCAGGTAACATACTCTTCGGCAATCTTTCCCCAGAAACCTTCTGGATTTGCCAGTGATTCTTTCCACATCTTTTCGTACTCTTCCCGGCTCTTTATATACGCTTTCTTGCGGAATTTCTCAGGAACCGGGTAAATCTCTTTTAATGTAACTTCTGCCATCTATTACCTCCGATGTTTATATTGTAATATGCACATTATGGGCACCGCTAGAGTGCGGTGTAACCCCTACGCATTCCTGTATTGTTCTTTCAAATATGCAGCTATCATTGCATCATAGCCTGATGTCAACTCAAAAACCTTAATTGCCAGCCTGAAATTTGTCTTTTCTGATACAGCACCGTTATTAGCTTCCATCTCTTTAAGTACTGTTTCATAATCAGATGGGTCAACAATGACCGTTACATATTTATAATTTTTAGCCGATGAGCGAAGCATTGCCGGCCCGCCAATATCTATATTTTCTATTGCTTCCTCCAGTGTGCATCCTTTTGCAACTGTCTGCTTAAATGGATATAAGTTGATAACCACCATATCAATGGGAATGATACCATGCTTCTGCATTGCCGCAACATGTTCAGGATTATCACGCAAACCCAGAAGAGCCCCATGTATCTTTGGATGTAGCGTTTTAACCCTGCCATCCATCATCTCAGGAAAACCAGTGTAATCTGAAACTTCAGTAACAGCAACACCAGAATCGCGCAAAAGCTTTGCTGTTCCTCCAGTAGATAAAATATCAACACCAAACGCTTTAAGCTTTGAAGCAAACGGTACTATCCCTGATTTATCTGACAAGCTTATTAATGCTCGTTTAATTACTGACATTTTAACCTTATTTAACTATTTTAATTATAATAAAATTGTCTTTTATTATCATACTACGGTTATGACCATTTGAATAAGCACCTGAAAAAATACAAGCATTTTTTAAATATGAACAAAACCACTGTGTTTTAACAATAATCAAGACAACGGATAGCATAATTTTGTGTATGTTATTATTAAGATAACTATCAATTCTTCCTCATTATTGATATATTTATAATAGTTAATGTGTTACACAATGAAACTAAGCATTGAATACCCTTATTTCACTTTTCTCTACATTATTACATACTGCTCTGCCCCCCTTCTCGTTCCGTGTGCGCTCTGCGATCCCTGCATTCTTTGCAAGATCCATTCTTTTATCTAACATAGAGTTTGCTGCGAGTACATACTTTTATCACATATTGCTCTGACACCATTATCGGCTCCCATTTCTATACTTTCATTTTCTGCATGAAACACAATATTTGACGTCGAGGCACAGTGATCGAGGCTATAAGACTTTGACCCTTCATTAAGCAGGCCTACAAGCGTTTGAGTGCCTGCAATTGTTGATTTACTACGGACGCCATCCTATTGATGCTCTGACCACCACATAGTCTTTTTTACCGATAACTATCGCACAGAATTAAAAAAATTTGATAATTATTGAAAATTTTTGTTGTCACACAGCAAAAATAATAGTATTTTTATACTAAAATAGTATAAAAGTATAAAATATTATGACTAAACGAAAACAACAACAGATTTTAACCACAGCCGAGGCGATGTTTAACCGTTTTGGCATAAAAAAAACGGCTATTGATGATATTGCCCGTGGTGCCCGGGTTGCTAAAGCCACTATCTACAATTATTTTGGCAACAAGGAAGGCTTGCTCAAGGCCTTAATTACACAAAAAATACAGCACTTTGAATCGGGCTTACTGAATATCGCTGAAACAGCCATAAATCCTGTTGATGCAATCAAATCATTAATCCAGGAACATATACGCCTTTTTACCAGCAACCCTTTCATTAACGACCCAGCGCTGCAGGATAACGAATTAAAAGAAGAACTCAACCAAAAGGAAGAACATCTGCTACAAAAAATAGTACAGCACGCATCACGTAAGGGTTTATTACAAAGCGGCGACAGTAACCAGATAATCAATACGCTGCTATTACTGATCAAAGGACTGGAATCATCCATTAAAAATATCTCTTTTTCAATGGATTCATTGAATAACAGCATCAATTTTATTTCAGAGACATTCTTTAAAGATAAGGCAAAGGAGGGACATAATGGCACAGCTTAAGGTGATGCTGTTTGAATTCATTGTTTTTTCAGTTGCAGGATGGATATTAGAGGTTATTTACCGCTCACTTACCAATAAACGGTTTGTAAATCCTGGCTTTTTGACAGGTCCATACCTGCCTATCTATGGAACTGGCGCTCTGATTATTACCTCTATTGCGTATGCTACCATACATATTCCTGTAGTCTATAAATTTGTTATTTATTTTGTAGCATTAAGCCTGCTTGAATACATCACCGGTGTTATTCTGTATACAACGACTGGAAAACGATACTGGGATTACACTGATGAACCCCTTAATATACAAGGACATGTATGTCTGCCTTTTTCGTTTATATGGGGCATGTTAGCATTAGCATTTGAATACGCTGGTCTGCCACTGTATGGCTATTTTGTTTCATCAATGAATACTGTTATCATTAATACTCTAATAAGCCTTGGCATGATACTCATGTTTACCGATTGCGTCCTGACACACAATATTGTACAAAGATTACTGCATGCCCGATTGCCTGTATTGAATCCCACACAGTACAGGTTAGGATTTATTAAATTTCAGAATGATACACTCATTTCATTGCGTGGCTTTATGGATACTGCTCTTTCATACAGAAAAAAATTTTCTACTATAAAGCCCCTGAACGCAAATAAAATTATTCGATTATTCAAAAAGAGATATACTGCACTAATCAGCACCATTCGTAATAAAAACGAAAATCACAAGTAATACCAACATACAGGAGAATTATGGAAAATAAAAGGTTGTTCTTATTGCCATTTTTACAGGATATACTTCACAATGAGGATTTTCAATCACTACGGCGTTACACACATCATGGCACAACAACATGCTATCACCACACACTGGAGGTAGCATGGTTAGTGTATAGATTAGCTGTGGCTTTAAAACTTGATTATGTTGCCGCAACACGCGGGGCATTGTTGCATGATTTCTTTATGTACAACTGGCGCACAGGTGGCCCACGGCTTCATGGATTCAGGCACCCACGCATTGCACTCAATAACGCATCAAAACATTTTGTGTTGAGTCCAAAGGAAAAAGACAGTATCCTGCGCCACATGTGGCCGCTTACGCCACTTCCACCCCGCTATCCTGAATCATGGATAGTAACAGTAGCTGATAAGATAGTATCAACCATGGATTACTTTCGCTTTGTAAAAAGCAAATTAGTCTTTATGTATAATACCATACACACCTGCATGTGGTTACCATTGCTATCGCGATTCAATCGTCAGAAGCAGTATTCTTAAATCACTTTATTGCTTACTGGTTTGTTAAAACGCACGTGATCTCTCATGTGGCATCATAGCAGCCTGGATGATATTTACACGCAACAATAGCAGGTACTATCGCCCCCTGTTGGCTATTAGGGCAGTAACCGGCAGGCCTCCATGGCTAAAATGTATTTCCTTATCAGCAGGGATGGTACATATGTGTTTAATCTCTGAAGGGATTAATACACAAAAACTCCATGCTGGATACCATTCTTTAAAAATTGACCCAAGGCGTTTATATAGTTGTATAGTATCATCAGTATGAATACGCTTCCCATAGGGTGGATTGATAGTGCATAGAACCTTACCGCCTTCAACTACTTTTTTTTCTTTTAAGAAATCTCCAGTATATGTATGTATTTGGGCACCTGCTTTAATGCTGTTTTGCTGTGTTATAGCTACCATATCAGGGTTACTGTCTCCAGCTATAATAGTTATATCCTTGTGCTCCTCTGGCTTTTTACGCATAATACCAGTGAATACACGCTTACGGAATGATGGCCAGTTCATAAAGGCAAATGTACGATTAGCTCCCGGTGGGATGGCATGAAGCATGCACCACGCCTCAATGGGGAATGTACCACTGCCGCACATGGGATCAATGATGATATCGTAGTCATACACATTACATTCATATAATAGTGCTGCAGCCAGTGTTTCTCTTAGTGGTGCATCACTGATATGCTGCTTATATCCACGCTTGTATAACGGCTGTCCGCTTGAATCCAAACTTATCATGCATTCGTCACGGTCAAAGCGCACAAATACCTTTTGCACTAAACTATCATAGTTTGGTATGGCAAACATGGACAGGCGCTTTTCTATTGCTTTTACTACTTCCTGGCCAATTCTTTCAGTATGATGCAGTTTTGATTTATGCACACTCACATCAACATCAATTGTATATCCCTGTATATATAGTTCCCACGGAAATTCTTTGAGTGTGCGATAGATCTCATTAAAATGATACGCCCTGAAATGACACAGCCGCATCAGTATCCGTGTTGCAACCCGTGAATAGTAGTTTGCCGTGTAACAGTGCTCTAACGTTCCCCTGAATGTAACTCCACCTTTTGTAACAGTACATCCCTGTATACCTGATAGCTCTAGTTCTTTTTTGGCCGTTTCTTCAAACCCAGGCTGTACTACTGCAAAAAACGTATGATGCTTCTTGATTATATGCTGAAAAATTCGGCGCTGTATGGCTTTTTGTGAAGTGCTGAAATTCATGGTTACTTTCTTTCAAACACTGCAAGCAGTTCTACATGAGGTGTTTGGGGAAACATATCATACGCTTTGCACCATAGTAAGGAATATCCATCACCAAGTAGTATTGCATCCTGTGCAAAGGTAACAGGATTACATGACATATACACAATCCTTTGTATATCTGCATGCAACAATTTGTTCACAACTTTGGGTCCAAGACCTGTTCGCGGTGGATCAACTATTGCTACATCATACTTCACTGTAGTACCGCTTATATACTCAAGCGCATCACCCTGCACAAACAATACATTGTTAATTCCATTGAATGTGGCATTGTGCCCTGCTACCGTAACAGCTTCATGGTTTGCTTCAACACCAGTAACAGATTCCGCCTGTTTAGCAACAAAAAGGCTTATGCTCCCCACACCACAGTACATATCAAGCACATTGCCATAGACTTGTTTTGCAATTTCTCTGTACATTACTTGTGTTATAGATGTATTTGCCTGAAAGAATGAATTGGGTGTTATTCGGTAGATGATACCATCCAGCGACTCTTCAATATATCCCTTCTTTATATCCTCAAATACTTTCCCATAACTTACATCTGCCATCCCATCACTCACAATAAGCGAAATGGAATCAACATCATCATATATAGCATTAATAACTGATTCAAGATTGTTCTCCTGCTGTGCCACTAAAAAATTTACCATGACCTGCCCTGTATTAAATCCCTGCCGCAATACCACATAGCGCAGGTACCCTTTGTGGACCAGATAATCATAATCCTGTACACCTGAAAGTTTTTCACGTATTGTGGCAAATATACGCCTGCTGGTATCCTGTAAAAGAAGACAATCGTGCAGATCAACAACATATTTAAAGCTTCCCCTTCTTCGCAAACCAAACTTCCCAAAAGCCGTAACATAATCCATGCGATTTCTATACCCAAGGGGTATAGAAGGTTCTATGGCATCAATAGTAGCTACAGTATTCAGCAGGGTATTACAATACTCCTTCTTTATTTCAAGCTGTGTACTGTAATCAACAAGCTGCAGTGCACAGCCACCACAGTTGCCTGCATACATACATGGTGGCTCAATGCGTTTATCAGCAAACCTGTCAGCAATAGACAATAAAAGCTTAAGCTGTTTTTTCACGTGCTGTTACTCCAGTCCTGTAACCTGTATAGATTCAGGATATTCTACAGCAAAGTGTATTGTTAATTCTTTTTTCTGATTGGGGGAAAGCTGTACCTGCCATGTTGCTTTTCCTTCGTTATCAATGACAGCACCAATACTGTTTTTGTTAACAAGAGTAACCGTTATCTTTTCATTTTGCGAAACAGGAATGGCATCCTGGACGGTAACGGTAACATCACGCTTTTTACCGTTGGCAAGTTTTATGGAATATACATATTCAATGCGTTTTGTTTTACTCACCAGCCCTTTATATTCGGTCTTTTTGCTTAAAAGTTTTCTCTCAACCATAAGGCTTTCATCAACACCCAGTGCCACTGTTATTAAATCTTTTGGTACGTACAGTTTATTAACATTGAAAGAATTGACAAATTTGCCATCCAGGTATACATTCAAGTTCCCACCCTGCATGGGGAAATCAAAAGGATTGGGGAATTCACCTTCAAGCATAACATACGGAAGCACTTTAGGAACCGTTGCATAGCGCACGGTACAATCTGTTGTTGCCTTTGCCACAGGTATTTTATATGCATTGCCATCGGATGGTATTGTCTTTGTACCCTTTATTTGAAATGAAAATGCAATACGCTCTTCCTGCATTACAGGCATTTCTTCAGCTTCCTGCGGTGCTTCAGCAGCGTCCTGACTTCTGAGTGCCATACTTTTGGGTGATTCCTTATAATAATGCGATGGCTGGTAAACATCTAAATACCATGGGTTAAGCACAGGCTTCTGGGTTGCAACAAACGGCTTTGAGGTCGATAGTTCTAAAGAAACATCCTTCCAGTCTTCACCAGTCCTTTGATACACACGGGCATTACATACCACTTCAACCGTTTGTGCTTCAGTATTTGCACGGGCTTCATATTCCATTTTCCAACCTGCATCCCCTGTAATATACTGAATCATCACTATTGCACTATCCTGACCGGTATGCACAACAACAAGCTGTAATGATTTTGTTGCCTCACCAGTATTGAGAAGCGACAGCTCTTTTTCTAAGCGTTCCTTTTCCTCTTTAAGTTTTTGCAATGCCTGTTGCAACGTGGCTATCTTTTTATAGCTCTGGCTACTATGTTGTTCAATTAACTGCAGTATCGATTGCATCTGCGCTGCTGTCATGGCAACCGTAAATGGCGATGTGCTGCCTTTTTTTATATATTCAAGAACGGTGTTCAACGCCTGTATATCATTTTGTTTTGCATTAATCTCGTTATTGATTGATTCAAGTTTTTCTTTGAGTGCGTTAATGCGCTGCACATCACCTTTTTTAAGATAGGTTGTTTGCACAGAAACATCACGCACCATAGCACCTTTTGTAACCACCTGAACTGATTCATTAACCATTGATGCAGGCAGTCCCTCTATGGTAATCACATTTTCACCTTTATGCAAGTTTACATTAGCTTCTTTTTTAACCAGTGCACTGTCATAATATACAATAACGTTACTAATTTCAGGTTTAACTGTTTGTGCATAAATTACAGTAATGCTTGTAACAACTATCGCCAATGTAAATATTGTTTTTTTCATACAGTTTTTCATACAGAACCTTCCTTTTGCATCGAATATAGTAATAAATGGTATTGTCTTTAATCTTAACATAACAGGCTCAATGGCCACACTGTATTTTTTGAAATGGCACAGGCAGAAATGTTACCTTAGATTTCATAAAGAATGAACTACCAAGGCAGTGAACATTCACCAGTAACTATTGCCACTATAATACCATGTACGATAGCTCATACTAAAAGCTTTTGCCATGAAATAATTTATTTCTGAATACGCACCTGTGCTATCTGCCGCGATATTGATACAAGCCTGTTGTCATCCCACATTTCGCCATCTGTTTCAAGCATACCACAGGTAATAAATCTGGTGCGCGTGTAAAACCGCAACCATTTAGATTGCGGCATATTCCTGATATTGATTGTCAATTCTATGGTTGGTACCCAGGCAACCAGACCTAAGCTTACAAACACAGCAGGTGGTATAACATCTGACATTAAGAGCAAAGCAGGTATGTCATATTCTCTTTCCTGCCTGAATGAAATCCATCCTTTTTGTATAGACTCATCGCGCAGTTTCCCCTGCATCCATCCTGCTGAATACGGATCAAGCCTTATATCAACGTAAGAAGATAATGTAAAATTGGGCACTTCAGGAATTGCAACGCATTCCTGCAACTCAGCAACTTGGGGAACTGGCGTTTCATATTTATCAATATCACATTCAATCTTTTCATTTGCAAAGGTGCCCCAGCAGCGTATTTTTTCCTTGCCTTCCTGATAAAGGATAGCCTGATAACGGTTAAACTGTGCAGACTGCGCAAAACATTCAACGTGAATTTCACAATCGCCTGGCTTACACCGCGATATATAATTTGCCGTTACTATTGGTGTTGTTTTTTTATCGCTGTGCATTGCCATTGCATTCCCTAACAATGCAATAAGATAGCCGCCATTGGGTATCTCACCCACAAGCCAGTTTTGCGAAATGGTACCTTTATATTTCTTTGGACGTAACTCAATAAGATGTATATCATTATCAAACACATGCATATAGTACCTCTGATAATACGTTTTCTATAACAATACATTGTACATACAAAGAATTCAAACACTTTATATTTTTTTAATTTTAAAAATGAGCAATTTTCCTTAAGCTCCACAATAGGTTTTAAGGGTATAATACATTGATACACGGATATTATATTTGACAATTTATAGTTTTCCAGGTACTTTATCATACTTTCTTATGGCCATTGATAAACCCATGTTTTTGCTAAAACAGGACGGGATATATTGTTCAGGTACAAAAATTTATCATGAAAAAAACATTACCATCATTTTTTGACTGCATTGCACTCTTAACCATTACTATAATTCTTTTGTTTACAGGAACAGTACTGTTTAAAATACCCATACCGCTACTGCTTATCATTGCTGCAATGCTGGCAGGTATTAAAAGCTATTTATTGGGACACAAATGGTCTGAGATTGAAGGCAGCATTGTCAATGGCATAAAAGGCACATTGCCTGCCATCATGATTCTTTTGACAGTAGGGATATTGTCAGGAAGCTTCATCGCATCAGGAACTATTCCTCTGCTTATAGATTATGGTTTGAAGCTTATTCACCCAATATGGATTCTTCCGGCAGCATACATTGTGTGCTGCATAAGCAGCCTTGTCATTGGAAGTTCATGGACAACCGCTGCAACCATTGGTGTGGCACTTGTTGGCATGGCCGGTGCCATGCATGTATCACCTGCTATCTGTGCAGGAGCTGTTATTTCAGGCGCCTATTTTGGCGACAAGCTATCACCGTTATCTGATACAACAAACTTGGCGCCAGGTGTTTCTGAAACTGACCTCCTTTCACATATACGGGCACTTATGGCAACCACAATCCCGGCATGGTTAATTGCTTTAATTGGCTTTATTGTGTTAAACATATACATAGTACCTAATACTACTACCCGTATAGAACACATTGAATCATTATTACAAACCTTAGAATCATCTTTTAATCTTCACCCGGTGACCATACTCCCGCTGGCAGTAGTGTTCATTATGGCACTAGTGCGTTTTCCGGCTGTTGTTATATTACTATCAGGAAGTACAGCAGCAATACTGGTGGGATGGCTGGCACAATCACAAAGCTTACTTTCGGTACTTCAGTATGCATATTCAGGGTATACCATACATACCAATAATGAAATCATTAACAACCTTTTGAACCGTGGCGGTATAGTCAGTTTTTTAGAGACAACGCTTATTATTCTATGCGCTACAGGTTTAGGTGGTATATGGGAAAGCGGGGGTTACATAACATCGCTACACGACAATCTGCTTCATAAAATTAAAACCAGCAGAATGCTCATCATTTCAACGGTTATTACCGCTGTTATTTCTAATATCATTATGGCTGAACAATATTTATCCATTGTTATGACAGGAAGAATTTATAAAGATGCATACAAGCGGAAAAAACTTCAGCCTTTTATGCTTTCCCGTTCGCTGGAAGATGGTGGAACTGTCACGTCCCCACTGGTACCGTGGAATTCATGCGGAGCATTTATGAGTTCTGCGCTGGGCGTGCCTACATTACACTATCTTCCCTTTGCGTTTTTTAATCTTGTGATGCCGGTTGTTGCAATTGTGTTGACAGCTTTTGGCCTCTTTATTTACAGAAAGAATGATTAGAACAATACTTTTTTACGGTGAGATAGTACTATGCAAAAAAATGCAAAGCAGATACCTGCACGCAATGAAATACCAGCTGAACATACATGGGATTTAACGCCATTGTTTGTGTCCGATAGTAACTGGGAAGAAGTCTACAGTAACACAGAACAATTAATTCCCAGATATAAAAACTATGAAGGGAAGCTGGCAGATTTCTTTGATGTATTTTTACAGGCAATTGAATTTGACCTTTCCATAGCACGTGATATTGACAGGCTCTATACATACGCTCATCTAAAAAGCGATGAGGACACTACCAACCAGAATGCTCAGGCAATGCTGCAGAAAGCTCATTCGTTAGCCCAGCGTGCAGCTGAAGCCTCAAGCTTTTTAGTACCTGAAATTCAATCACTGCCTGAGGCTGTTATCAGTAACTATCTGACAAACACTAACATTTCTCAGTATGTCTTTTATATAGAAAAGATTCTTCGCTACAGGGAACACACATTATCCAAAGAAATTGAAGAAATTTTAGCCATGGCTCATGAGGTTGTCATTGCACCAATGGAATTTTTCCGAAAACTTGACAATGCCGACATGCGCTTTGGTACAATTACCGATGAACAGGGTAATACCGTTGAGCTAAGCCATGGGAACTTTATAACATTTTTAATGAGCTATAATCGGGATGTTAGGAAGAATGCTTTTCACACCTATTATAAAGCCTACGACAATCACAAATACAGCATTGCACAGTCACTGGCAAGCTCTGTAAAGAAAGATGTATTTTTTTCACGTGTGCGAAAGTTTAAAAGCTGCCTGCATCAGGCACTGTTTCCTGATAATATACCTGACACTGTGTACCATACATTGATTGAAACAGTATCTTCTAACCTGCAACCACTGTTTAAATATCTTTCATATCGTAAAGAGGCATTGGGGCTTACTGAATTGCACTTCTATGATACCTACGTTCCTCTTGTTGCCGATGTGCCATTTAGCATGGAATATGAAGAAGCCTGTGACGTATGCGCGCAGGCCCTGCACATACTTGGTGAAGAATACATTTCTACGTTGCATACGGGGCTGCTTGGTGGCTGGGTTGACCGCTATGAAAACAGAGGAAAGGTTAGCGGTGCTTACTCATCAGGCTGTTATGATTCACCACCGTATATTCTTTTAAACTATGATGCCAATACCATAAATAGCCTGTACACACTGATACATGAAGCAGGACACTCCATGCATTCATACTATTCACGGAAAAATCAGCCTTACGTATATCATGAGTACACTATATTTGTTGCAGAGGTTGCATCCACACTCAATGAAATTCTTTTAAGCCATTATCTTTTGCAGCAGTACAGTGATAATCCGCGAATGCAGGCTTACATTCTTAACCGTGAGATAGACGAAATCCGTGGCACACTATTCAGGCAAACCATGTTTGCCGAGTTTGAGCTACTGGTGCATACCATGGCAGAAAACAACAAACCTTTGACATTTCAAACAATGACTGATACATACACAAACCTGTTACACAAGTATTTTGGTAACACCATTGTTATTGATACCGATCTATTCCTGGAATACCTGCGTATTCCACATTTTTATTCAGCGTTTTACGTGTACAAATATGCAACAGGGATTGCTGCCGCACTTTCATTAGCCAAACAGATTATAAACAATCCCAATGCATCACATCGTTATCTTAAATTCCTGTCATTAGGTGGCAGTGCATTCCCTTTAGAAGAACTTCGCATTGCGGGTGTTGATATGGAATCACCAGAGCCTGTTATTGATGCGTTACAGTATTTTGACAGTCTTGTAGACAGGTTTATTGATGTTCACAAAAAAATTCATTAATGCTTCAGCTTCTGTAACAGCTTTTGCGCCTTGATATTGCCAGGATCAGCTTCAAGTATTTTGTTACAGTATTCTATGGCGTCACTGGTTTTATGTAAGGAAGCACAAATAGCAGCCATAACATAAAGCGCTGGAATGTATGATGGCCGTAAGGCAAGCGAGTGAGTTGCAGCTTTATATGCTTCTTCATAATTGTGTAACTTATACTGAGCTATCGCCAACAAATATTGAGCCATACTGTCATCAGGTTTTTTTGCCACATACTCAGTTAAGTGAACCACAGCATTACTGTAGCGGCGTGTGTAAATATATGAACGGGCTAACAGCAATAATGAGGTCATATCTTCTGGATTCATAATGACCCCCCGCTTCAGTTCATCTATTGCAAGAGTGTATTTCTTTTGGGCGTAAAGTTCCTGCCCTTTTTCACGATGCTGCAGTGCACTATGCATGATGGGATCAAGTTCAAGCAGCACAAATGTCATGTCATCCCGTGGTGGTGTGCCACCCAAAAATTTTTCCCATTGCTCAATTATGTACTCCTTTGCATCATCAATGGGCATATCAAGAGTTTCCAGAAGAAGTTTTTCAACCCGTTCATCGCCAAACTCTTCATTGTTCCAGTTACGTGATTCCGGAAGCCCATCAGTATACAAAAATACCCTGTCACCAGGTTCCAGTATCCCAAAATTATCCTCAAAAAGCCCTCCAATCTCTTCATTGGGAAGAGCACCTAAAAATATTCCACCAGTATCCCAGTATTCCAGACGACCGCTATTGCGTTTACACACAAGCGCTTTACGGTGTGATCCATTTGCATACATGACGTCATAGGTGGGAAATATTACCATGAAAAATACTGTTGCGTATTCCTGTGTGCGGATAATATTGACAAGCTGATTATTGACATCAGCAAATATGCGTCGTGGAAGCATGTATTTACGGCATGATTCATGGAAGCTAATTTTAACCATGGTGCTGATAAGTGCAGCGGGAATACCATGACCGGACACATCGGCAATTAAAACCCCTAAGCAGTCGTTGGGCATGCGTATGATATCATACAAATCACCGCCAATATCACTGGAAGCACGGTTGTATGCAAGAACCTTTATTGCATTAAACACAACCGGTGTTTGCGGCAATATTCCCTGCTGAATGCTTGCAGCTATTTTTAACTCTTTTGCAATTAAATCATTTTTTTCCTTCAATGCTATCAGGGCCTGATTCAATTCTTTTGTCCGCTCTTCAACCTTTTGTTCCAGATTTCTACGTATGTCATTAACCTCATACGCAGCAGCTAAAAAGCCTTTGCTGGTGTTGATAAGTTCTTTATCTAGATAGGGAAGAAACAATGAACCGCTGCCGCCCCGCGCAAGATCTATTGCAGCAGACTCAATTTCACTCAATGATTCTTCAATTGACAGCAGGTAAAAAAACAAAATAACAAATACAATAAATCCTGTGATAACGATAAACAAAATGGGTATTGGTGAAAATATGTCATAATTATTATAGTATATCATAAGTCCTAACTCAAGCATTGCTACCAGAACCATGATGTTAATGAATATAAATTTTCCCCGTATACTTAAGATATAGCGTTCATTAAATGAAATGCCACGCTTTACCAAAAGCCACTTTACCTTACGGCGCATCCTTCCTGATAAAAGTTCGGCAACAATATAGGTTAAAAATACATAGATGAATATTGCTGAAGAAATACCAAGCAAAAGAAATAATGCATTAGTAAAAGCTCCTTTTATGGCTTCATACACACATACTCCTGCCATCACAATTGAGGGATAAATTAATGCTGCCGTCATATTATCACGTGGCAGATGTTCAAGAGCTTCCAGCAATCGTACTGCTTCAGTATCATCAATTGTCTGATGAAGCGTATTATGTACTATATACGTATTAATGAGAGAAAGCCGTTTTGTAAAACAGGGAACTCCTGCGTTATACAATAATCCAAAATGTATATAGTATAAGGGAGCATAGATAAAAAGCGTCATACCTGAAAAAAGGATTACGAAATTCTGGCCTGTATTGCTCACATCAAACCTGACAGTAGCATACAAAAAAAGTGCTATGTACGCTGCAATAATAAAGCCACCCAAACTTGTAGTAAATGCTATAGCAAAGGTATAGGTAATCCGTTCGCTTATAAAATTAAATATGGCAAAAAAAGGCTTAATTGCCCATGTTTCAAATTTTTGTATGGATATCATCATCAACTATCCTGATAGTACAAGTATTTTAGATATTTAGTATATTCTTGTAAATTGTAGTATATCATACTAAAAAAATCAATTAAAAAAATTTTTATATTTCACAGTACTTACCTCCATGGCAGCCACTATTTGTTTTTATTGTTTATAAAATAATTTATTTGATTTTACTATTGACTCAGTAATCTTTTTAGTGATATACTTATGATATTGAATATTTTTAAAAAAATCTGGTTATATTTAAATGCAACAAATCTCACATACTAAATCATCAATTGCAGTATTAGTGGTAGATGATGAAGAATCAATCAGAACCATATTATCCCGCTATCTTGCACTGAAAGGGTATACAGTACTTACCGCTCCTGACGGTAATCAGGCAATGGAGATTCTTCATTCACAGCCAGTTGACCTTGTCCTTACCGATTTAATGATGCCCAATGTTAACGGCCGGGAGCTTCTTCAGAAGATGGCAGAGCTTTTCCCTGAAATCCCTAAAATAGTGTTAAGTGGCTACGGCACCAATGAAGACATGCTTGTAGCTCTGAAAACAGGAGCGTATGACTTTATCCAGAAGCCGCTTACCGATTTTGAAATACTGGATAAAGCCGTTGAACGTGCTGTTGAAAGTAAACTCCTCAAGGAAGAGCGTGATCGCTACATACAACAGTTAACCTATCTTAACGATATCATTGGATTTTTAAATAAAGGCGTTTCACTTGAACAAATCTTTGACATCATTGCCAGCCGTATGAAAAAGGCTATCCCTTTCAATCGTCTGGCGATAGCTCTTATTAATGATGCAGGGCTGGTAGAGACCACACTGGTTTCTTCTGATAAACCAGTGTTAATTAAACCTGGTGCAACTTTCCCCTTAGAAGAATCATCACTGGTACTGGTAGCACAAACAAAAAAATATGATATTATCAGTGATTTAGAGGAATATAGTAAAAAACACAATTCTGAAAAGGCCAGACTACTACTGCAGGAAGGCATGCAATCGACCATGACAGTACCACTTGTAGTCGGAGGCAGGCTCAAAGGCTTTTTACTGTTTGCATCGTGCAACAAAAATGCATTTGCACCGGAGCATGTTCAATTTGCTGAAACAATAAGTGGCCACATTGTTTTCAGCCTCCAACGGGGAGAACTGTTGCATCAGCTTGATATGTACAATAAAAAGTTAGAAGAAATAGTTAAGATACGTACCCATCAGTTATTAAAAACACAAAAAGCCACAATATTTGCATTGAGCAGTTTAGCAGAACTTCGCGACCCTGAAACAGGCTATCACCTGGAGCGCATCCGTGGGTATTGTATGTTGCTGGCACAAATTGCCAAATATACTGGTGGATTTTTAGAAATTAACAACCAGTTTTTACGCGACCTGTATGATTCTTCAATTTTACATGATATTGGCAAAGTTGGTATTCCTGACAATATACTATTGAAACCAGGCAAGCTGACCCATGAAGAATTTGAAATAATTAAAACACACACTACTATTGGCTATAATTCGTTAAAACGGGCTTCTGAAGAAATGGGGCGCGATTCATTTCTCAATATGGCAATGGACGTAACATTGTACCATCATGAAGCATGGGATGGTTCTGGGTATCCCCACGCACTATCGGGAGAAGACATACCACTTGCTGCCCGCATTGTAACCATTGCTGATGTATATGATGCCCTTACAACCGTGCGCCCATATAAGGCAGCCTTTGACCATCAAAAAGCACTTTCTATTATGCAAGAAGAGGCTCATCGCTACGATCCTAAACTCTTTGAATTGTTTATACAAAATGCAGACGATTTTGATGAAATTCGCAATAAGTATCAGTAATGTCTTTATAGGAGAATTGTATGCAATCATATTATCACTTTGGCAGCGCTATTACTCCATCAGTAAAAAAAATAATTATATTTACATCCATTATTTATATTATACAGCTTATTGGGAATATCATTACCCCAGGATTTGTTGAAACTACATTCGGTATAAATCACATTGGTTTTATTCATCAGTTGAAACTATGGCAACCTTTAACCTACATGTTTCTTCATGGTAATTTCTTCCATATATTTTTTAACATGTTTGCCCTGTGGATGTTTGGTGGTGATTTAGAAGAACTTTTTGGCAGTAAAAATTTTACCAAATATTACCTGTACAGCGGGATAGGTGCAGGTTTATGTATAGCACTTATGAATTATTATATTTTTGACAGCTATGGATACAGCCCCATTACCATAGGAGCCTCAGGCGCAATATATGCACTACTTCTTGCATATGGCATGATATGGCCAGAAAGGGAGGTGCTTTTATACTTTCTATTCCCTATCAAGATGAAATATCTGTTATTAATATTTGGGGGCATAGAATTTTTTGGCACATTAGCTTCAGCATCGGGGGCAGGTGGGAACATCAGTCATATTGGGCATGTAGGTGGACTTATCACCGGATTTATCCTATTAAAATCAAAATTCTGGTACAAACGTGTTTCCTTAAACCCCTTTGATTCACTGTTCAGGAACTATCGCTTAGCACGCCACAAAAAAAGAATTGAAGAGCGCATAAAAGCCAAAGAGATCATTGACACACTCTTAGATAAAATTACCCGCTATGGCTATGGGTCATTATCTCCTGAAGAAAAGCGCCAGTTAGAATGGGCCCGCAAACACTTCTATCCCAGCAATAATGACATCATCCATTAGGTATTGGCGATAGTAACCGGGGATAAATTACTTCTTGACAACAAGCTCTGTTGTGGCACCATCGTTGTATTATTTTTGCCATGAGGTGCCCCATGTACTGGAACAAGGATATTGAAACAATAAGCCGTAAAGACTTAGAAGCGTTGCAACTCAAAAAATTGCATAAAGCATTGCAGGCTACAAGTACTACACCATTTTATAAAAAGGTTTTTGAAGAAAATCACATCAATATTGACGCCATAAAGACACTTGAACATATTAAAGACCTGCCATTCACCTCAAAGAATGATCTTCGTTTGAGCTATCCTGATGGCATGGTGGCTGTCCCCAGGAAAGAAATAGTTCGCATGCACGCATCATCGGGAACAACCGGCAAATCAACAGTTATATTCTATACTGCAAAGGACATAAAAGATTGGGCTGACTTAGTTGCACGATGCATGGTTGCAACCGGTGCAACACCTGACGATGTATTCCAGAATATGATGGGATACGGGCTTTTTACTGGTGGGCTGGGCTTACATTATGGTGCAGAGCTGTTAGGTTGCATGGTCATCCCAGCAGCTTCGGGAAATACGCTGCGCCAGATTCAACTGATGCAGGATTTTGAAACAACTATCATCCATATTACCCCTAGCTATTGCCTGCACCTGGTGGAAGTAATCCGGGCTGAAGGTATTGATCCGTATGCAATGACCGTCAAAAAAGCATACCTTGGTGCGGAACCCTATTCAGAAGCAACCCGAAAAAAGATTGAAGAGCAGTTTGGCATTGATGCGTATAATTCATATGGCTTAAGTGAAATGAATGGCCCGGGTGTTGCGTTTGAGTGCACCTATAAAAATGGTATGCACATCTGGGAGGATTACTATATTGTTGAGATAATTAATCCTGATACTGGCGAAGTACTCCCACCCGGCGAAGAAGGAGAACTGGTACTTACGCACATCAATCGTGAAGCAATGCCCATCATCCGCTATCGCACGCGAGATCTTACCCGTCTTATACCTGAGCCATGCCCATGTGGACGCACCCATTACCGCATTGACCGCATTAAAGGACGTACTGATGATATGCTGATAGTGAGCGGTGTAAACGTATTCCCATCACAGATTGAAACGGTACTCATGAAATTCCCTGAGGTTGGCAACAACTATCAAATAATCCTGGACAGAGAAAATAACCTGGACAGGATGCATATTAAAGTTGAGCTGTATTCAAAGCTTTTCCATGGCGATATTAAAGAAATTGAACGGATTAAAAACAGGCTTAAAGAGGCATTGAAAGCGCTGATCACCATTAATCCCCGCATTGAGCTTTTAGAACCGGGTTCGCTGCCACCAAGCGAGGGGAAAGCAAAACGTGTTATTGATAACCGTACGCTATAATACTGTAAGGGGAGGTATCATATGGCATTCCAGGTATCAGTATTTGCTGAGAATAAACCCGGCAAAATTGAAAAAATAACAAGTATACTGGCAAAGCAAAATATTAATATCAGGGCTATCACCATAAATGATTCAGGTGATTATGGTATTATCAAGCTGCTATTGGACAGGCCCGAAGATGGATGCACTGCTCTGAAAGAAGAAGGCGTTGCCGCCACGTTGAAAGAGATAGTAGCTGTGAAAATAGGCGATAAACCCGGAAGCCTTCATAAAGTAGCAGCCATTCTTAAAGACCATGCAATCAATGTTGATGATGCCTATGGCTTTACAGTTAAGCCTCATGAAGAATCTGTATTTGTATTCCAGGTTGATAATCCAAAAGCAGCTGAAAAAGTCCTTAAAGATGCAGGGTATCAATTACTGGCTGACAAGGAATTATATTTGTTGTAGACAGTGTTTTCTTTCAGGTAGCAAGATTCTTCAGTCGTCCCGGTGAAACCGGGGATACTTAACAATTATATTTATATCAATTTCAATTTTTTACATTTTAATAAGGAGGAGCTTACATGAAACAATATATTTCTATATTATTTTTTATTAGCTTTGCCTTTATCCTGCTTTCATGTTCACAGCAGATCAGCATACAGGGAAAGCCGGATGTACTGATAAAAAAATACCTTAAAGATGACTCAACCTATGTCATTATGTGTAAGGGATATCCAAAACCCGATACAACAGGCATTCAGGCAACTGAAACAGCCAAAGAAGCAGCACTACTCAATGCCCAGTATATTGCCCGTGGTATTTTTTCTGAAGAAGTTGATGTTATCAAAGATGGTATTGTAGATGGCTTTTCAATCAATCCAGATTATGTAGTTATCACATATTCAATACGTCATCCCAATATTAAGCGATATATACGGGATGAATAGTATCTTTAAGGATTATGCCTTAAAAATAAAAAGGGGGATGTTTTTAACGTCCCCCTTTTTATTTTGAATGTAAGTGTAATTACTTCTGTGCTGGAGCTTCTGCTGGAGCCTGTTCTGCTGGCTGTTCCTGAACCTGCTGCTCAGGAGCTGGAGCTTCTTCTTTCTTGCAGCCAACAAATGCTACAGCAACTGCGAAAACAGCAATAAGAATAAGAGATGCGAATTTCTTCATGGCGTTACTCCTTTTATAATATTAAAAATTTATTGTGTTTGAGTATGGCTACACCAATAAACACAGCCATATAAAAAAATCAAGTATATATTAAAAAAATTTTTTCTGGTATGTTGAACGGCATGTTGCTGATTCCCATACCGTCACGCTGAGTACATTAATGTTCGTTGCATGATTTTGAGAATATTGTTTTAACATTTTTTCAATTTTCTGATATATAATTTTAGATAGCAATTCTGAACTGGGGTTCTGGTGAGCAAACTCTTGTATATCATTTAAATTTTTGTGATCAAACTCCTGTAATACTGTTTTCAGCATGTCTTTCAGATCATGGAAATCAATTAATATTCCTATATCATTAAGTTTATGCCCATACACCGATACTTCTACTTTCCAGTTGTGGCCATGAATATTCTCACATTTCCCCTTGTACCCTTTTAACTGATGGGCTGCTGAAATATAATCTTCTATTGTTAAAATGTACATTCCTGTGCTCCTGATCAATCGTTTATGCAAACATAGTCAACACCCTGCTTACTTTTTCTATCTCACGTTTGGTAAGTGTGGGGTAGATGGGCAACGAAAAAAGTTTTTTTGACAATCTGTCACTGTGTGGATAATCCAGATTCCTGAGTTTACAGTACTGATGCAAAGGAACTTCAACAGGATGGAATATCTCAATGCCATTCTTTTTAAAGAATTTTTCTGCTATATCAGGTTGTGCATCAAAGAGTACCGGGAAAGCCTGATACGTGCAGTGATCGTTATATGCATATACTGTGGTATGATGTGTTTTGTTCAATGCATCATAGTATATACGGGCAATATCACGTCTTCGCCTGACAAAATCTTTTAGTTTAAGCAACTGGTTTAAGCCAAGAGCAGCATGGAGGTCGCTCATGCAATATTCAAACCCGGGAATATGAGAATGCGGCACACCATTTCGAACATCACGTATGTATGAATAATGGCGCGAATTATTGGTAAATACCATTGCGCCCATTTCTGTTGTAATCATCATCGATGGCGAAAATGATGCAATTGCAATCGATGGTGATGGCAGGAAGATGTCAGCAGTGTCCATACCTATGGCATGTGATATATCAAGGACTACTGGAACGGAACTATCGCCCAAATCAAAACCAAGTGGTATGCCAAACATGTGGCCCAACACAATTGCTTTAGTTTTTTGTGTAATAGCCTTCTGGATTAATTCCGGTGAAGGATGATATGCGCCTTCAGCAATATCAATTAATACCGGTGTTGCACCAACCAGATGGCATGCCTTTAATGGCGCTTCATGAAAAAAAGATGGCATTATGATCTCATCACCCACTGTAACACCCAGCGCCATAAAGGCACAGTGATATGCCGCAGTAACTGAATTGGTTGCCAGAGCATACTTCATTCCCAATAGATTTCCCAGTGCCTGTTCAAATTGCTTCACAACAGCACCGGATGCCAGAGTATCCTGAATAAGACAATCAAGTACGCCTTCCAGTTCCTTTCGTGTAATAGTTGGTTTGCTTGAAACTATTTTCATGGTTCTCTATTGCCTACTATATAATATTCAAATGAAACGTACATGTGCGTATTATTAAAAATTGGTCAAGCATCATTTGGCAAGAATAAAAATTAAATCAAGCAACGGGTACGTTATTCCGATACTACACATAGTATAGGTATTATCAAAGGAGGCATTCAATGCGTAAATTTTTATTAGTACAGGTGGCGATAGTCGTTGTAGCAGCTTTTGCTATTTCATGTGCACCTAATAATGTCATGACCAAGCGTGACGAAACATATACATTTGACCAGATGAGCGCACAGGATGAGACCCCTGTATATTCTGATATGGAACCAACTCAAATATCATCAAATAGTAGCGATAGCTCATATTATCAGGTAGGCATAGCAAGCTGGTATGGACGCGAGTTCCAGGGAAGGCTCACCGCATCAGGAGAACCATTTGATATGAACAAATATACTGCAGCGCACCGCACCCTTCCATTTGGCAGTGTTATACTTGTCACCAATCTTGAAAATGGTAAAAAGGTAAAATGTACTGTTAATGACAGAGGACCATTCAAGAAAAACCGCGTTCTTGATGTATCATATAAGGCTGCAAAGGATCTGGATATGCTTACTACTGGCGAAGCTAAAGTGGGCATTACAGTTCTTTCATACGGCAACAATACACAGCCAGGAACAAAGTCACATGATGTTGGAGTATTTGGCCAGCCTGTTGATAATGACAATGACAGCTCAAACAATGCAGGCATGGAGTCAAAACAATTCACTGGACTGGCATTGCAAACAGGTGCATTTTATTCAAAAGCTAATGCGTTAAAACTTAAAGAAAAGATTGAAGGACTTATTGACAAGCCCGTTACTGTAGTACAGGAAGGCTATTATTATAAAGTCCGCATCACCAATATGAATGAAAATGAAGTTTCACGTTATATTAAAGTTTTGAAAAAAAATGACATTCCTTCATATAAAGTAACAATTAATGAAAGCATGAATGATTAGATACATACGGGGCTGTCCCAAAAGTCGTTTCGATACAAATTTCGCAACGCTCATTGAGTAATTTTGCCAGATTTTGTGGCAAAATTGTATCGAAATGAGCGAGTATTACGATATAATGTTTGCAAAATTTACTCAACGACCTCTTTGGGGACAGTCCCTTGTTTTTTAAAAAAGCTGATGTAGTAACGTTACAGCTTTAACAATAAAAAAGTACTTATCCACAGCAAGACCTTAAAATTTCCCTACACATTATCTCCTGTATAATTTTTTAGCATTGTCAATGTATTCAGAATAATTATTGATTTTTACAGCATATATTCCGACTGGTATACATTTATGATTGGTACATGCCTTAGCTGGTAGCATTTAACCAAATATGTATGCACTATGGCAATCGTGCGCCAGTAGATTTCTGTATTAACGCACATACTATGAACAGTAAACGAATAGTTCACATCGATTATCTGAAAACATGGGCAGTCATTGTTATGATAGAAGTCCATGTTGTTAATTGTTTCCTCAATCCATCATTCAAAACTGCATGGTGGTTCCATATAGTAAATTTCATAAACGGACTGGTGGCTCCAGTTTTTATCTTTACTGCAGGTTTTTCATTTGTCTTTTCAGTAATGAAAAAGCGAGAAGAACTTATCAGTTTATCAGATTTATTTTTTAGAAGAACAGGCAGAATACTATTAATTGTTCTTGTGGGCTATCTTATCCATATCCCCTACTTCTCATTAAAAAATATTATTATTTATGCTTCACCTGCTGAGCTTAAATCCTTTTATTCAGCAGATGTTCTCCAATGCATTGGATCAGGTTTGCTGGTTTTACTATTTCTACGAATGGCAATCCCGTCAGATACGCTATACCATAGAATCATCACCGGCATCGGTTTGTTGATTGTTTTTATAACACCCTATATATGGGAGATTGACTTCAACCAATGGTTCCCATTGCCAATTGCTACATATTTCAATGAAATGCATGGATCATTATTCCCAGTATTTCCATGGCATGGATTTTTGTTTTTAGGCGCATCATATGGGGTTTTTCAATTGCACCATAACACTAATATCCATGCAGACAAATCTTTAAATACATTTGCAGCAATTTCTTTTATTATTAGCATTGCTGGCATTATTTCTATGCATTTCTTATCCCAAAACCCCGCATATACTATAAAGACAAGTGCAATCTTTTTTATAACACGGTATGCACTCGTCATAGTGCTGCTGCATTGCTGCCAGTGGTATCTTCATATAAAAAATAATCAGGGCGGATTATTCATCAATATAGGTAAAGAATCACTGCTTGTTTACTGGTTACATCTTCAGATATTATACAGGCATATTTTCAATGGGAAATCACTTGAAAGAATTGTTGCTCAGAAATTTAGCTTTGCAGAGTGTTTGACAGCTTTTCTTTTGCTGGCAGCCTTGATGTTTGCAGTAGCAATTATGTGGAATACATTAAAACAACATTTTCCCGATATTTCCCGAAAAATATTTATTGGAACAATACTAATTGGATTAATAAAATTTTTATCTTTTTAATCTTAAACTGCTTTTGTGGCCTTTACAAGGTACTGTAACGCAGTTTGATTGTTCCCCACAAATAAATGGCACAGACTTAACGATATGAATGCCTGTGGTGTAGGCTCTTTCTGTATTTCCTGCTCTAATTGCTGTATCTTGGTATCGATAGTCCCCTTGCTGTCATTGAAAATGGTGTGAGGTATTGTTGAAATATATTCATTAAATTGCCTGAATCCCTTTTTCTGCAATGAATGGGATATAAGCTTTTCATCATTATACCGTGCACACTGTAAAATTATATCTGAAGTAATTTCCCTGAACCTGAATGAGTCATGGTACCTATCATATTGTTGTAAATAGCGTAAGGCATCGCTATAATTTTTTTGTTCATAATATAAAAGTATAATTGCGGTCAGGGCAACTTTATTTGCAGGGTCATTCTTAATAACTTCCTTAAAACATCCAAGAGCAGCTTTATAATTATTAATTTTGCTGAAAGCTATACCTTTAACCAGGAGAGCAATATAAAAATCTGGGTTAGATGTATTACACTTATTCAGGATAATAATAGCTTTTTTATATTCACCCAACCTGAAATAAAGGCTTCCAATGTTGAATAAAACAATATAATCTTCTTTCAGTTGCAGTGCACGTAAAAAACAATCAAGAGCATGATTGAATTGTTTCATGCGATAATACAATGAACCTAAATTGATTAATGCAGCCCTGAAAGAATTATCAATTTGGAGTATCTGTATATATAGTTGCAATGCTTCAGTAACATTACCCTGCTCTTCCAGCCGGAGTGCTTCTATAAATTGTTCCTGTATAGTCATTCAATCAACCTTTCCAAACAAATAGGCATTCTATTGCTTACTATCGGCATTTTATTTGGCAAGCGCAACTTTATTTCGTCCCATCTCTTTTGCCTTATATAACGCTTTATCAGATCTGCCTACAAATTCCTTTATAGAAGTATCTCTTGCAGGATCATACTGAGTAACTCCAATGCTTATAGTAACATGCAACGTACTGTCCTGCCCCTTGAATGGATGCTGTTCAACAATCTTACGCAAGCGTTGTGCCACAATACCTGCCTGATCCAGTCGTGTCTGGGGCAATATCACCGCAAACTCTTCGCCTCCGTATCGGCAGGGTATATCCATTTTACGAAGGTCTTTCAGAAATATTGCAGCAACTTCTTTCAGTACACTATCGCCCTGCAAATGCCCATAGGTATCGTTGAACCGCTTAAAATGGTCTATGTCACACATCAACAGTGAAAGGGGTGCATTATATCGCTGACTTCGTTTCATTTCCTCAAACAATCGTATTTCAAAATAATGGTGAATATACAACCGTGTCATTCTATCCAGTGTTGACATTAAATACAGCCGTGAATTTTCAACTGCCACCGCGCCAAACCGTGCTACATAATGTAAAAATTCCTTTTCTGAATTTGAAAAACCGCCACCGGTTATTTTTTCCCCTAAAAGGAGAACACCCATCAGTGAATTTTTTGATTTTAAAGGTACTACTATGTATGGATTTAAAAACGCTATCAATTTGAGGTCGTCAGCCAGGTCGGGTAACTCCAGGAGTGTTTCATATTCAATTGGGTATGGATTATTTTCTAAAAATCCAACGAGTGGACTTGTTTCCTGCAATATCACATTTTCCTCAAAATCACTGTCATACCCTTTGGCCATATGTATATAAAAATCATTCACATCAATGTCTTTTTGCAACAGCAGCGCTACCTGTTCAACAAACATCTGGCCAATACAGCTGTATAAAAGGGATTCAACCAGGCTTTCAAACTGCAAATTTGATGAAAGACTTATTCCTAACTCAAGCAGGTTGCGCAGGTCATAAATCTTTTTTTCCAGGCCTTCTATGCCTTCCGGTGTTGGTTCAGTTTCATCAAAAAAAGTTAACCCATTATCATCCATACATACCCTGTAAAATAATTCTTGCGTTTTTATTACTATTACCTGTTTATGACGTTATATGCTGTATCATCAATATATATACATGTAAAAATGCATAGCAGATTTTTATACTATTTACAAAAAATGTCAATAATTATATACTAATTGTATCAGTTATTTAATAAATTGTTATTATTACCATGGAGACAATAAAAGTAAAATTACAACCGGGCGCTAAATTACCCGATTATCAAACCATACATTCATCAGGTGCTGACCTTTATGCATTACTGGATACACCGGTCACCTTGCAGCCACTGCAGCGTGCGCTCATACCCACTGGCATTTCTATTGAACTTCCCCCTGGCTATGAAGCACAAATAAGACCACGCAGCGGTCTTGCCATTAATCACGGGATTACTCTTCTTAATACTCCCGGCACCATTGATGCTGATTATCGTGGAGAAATTAAAGTAATTGTGATAAACTTAGGTGATAAACCATTCACAATTGAAAACAATATGCGGATTGCTCAGATGGTCATTGCGCATACTTTGCAGGTAACATTTGAAGTAGTTACAGAATTAACCCCCACAAAACGGAATGACGGAGGCTTTGGACATACAGGCTTATGAAAGAAAAGAAAATACGAATTATACCAATAGGTGGCCTTCATGCTATTGGCGGTAACATGATGGCCATTGAATATGACAATGAAATGATCATAATAGACTGCGGCATTACCTTCCCCAATGGTGAAACACCTGGTATTGATTTTATGATACCGGATTTCAGCTTTATACTTGAGAATAAAACTAAAGTTAAAGGAATCATCATTACCCATGGCCATGAAGATCATATTGGGGCAATACCCTTTTTACTGCAAAAGATAAATGTACCGGTATATGCCACAAAACTAACCCTTGGGTTGGTAACAAGCAGGCTTGCCGAACGGCCGGTAAATGCACCTACATTCATTGAAATAGAACCACGTGATGTAATACATATTGGTTCATTTGTCATTGAATTTTTGCGTGTGAATCATTCAATCATTGATGGCGTTGGGCTTGCCATAAAAACTCCCATTGGCACTATCATACACACTGGCGACTATAAAATTGACTACTCGCCTATTGATGGTAATGTTGCTGACCTTCACCGCTTTGCTGAATATGGCCAGCAGGGCGTGCTGCTCCTCATCAGTGACAGCACCAATGCAACCAATCCCGGTTATACACCATCTGAAATAGTTCTGAAAAAGAAGCTCCTGGAAATATTTGCAAAGTCAAAGGGACGTATTTTTGTCGCAAGCTTTGCTTCTAACATACACAGAATCCAGCAGGTTCTGGAAGCTTCACAGAAATATAATCGTAAAGTTGTTATTTCCGGAACCACCATGCAAAAAAATATTGAGATAGCAACTGAACTGGGATACCTGAAATACAAAAAAGACCTGATTATAGATGCAAAGGATATTGGCAAGTATACCCATAAAAAACTGGTGGTTCTGTGTACCGGTTCTCAGGGTGAACCCATGTCAGCTCTTTCCCGTATGGCTACCGGCACGCACAAGCATTTCAGGATAGGAGCAGGGGATACCGTTATCATTACCGCTTCGGTTATTCCAGGAAATGAACGCATGGTGTACAGTGTTATCAATTCCCTGATGCAGATGGGGGCAGATGTATTTTATGAACAGGATGAAGAAATTCATGTGTCAGGGCATGCGTCACAGGAAGAACTTAAGCTTATGATTACTCTGACTCAGCCAAAATACTTTTTACCGGTACATGGCGAATACCGACATCTTAAAGCACATGCCTCACTGGCAGAATCACTCAACATAAAACCACAGAATATCATTGTTGCCCAGAATGGCGATATAATAGAGCTAACACCAAACCGTTTTGAAAAGAAGGGGAATATACCTCTTTCTACCGTATATGTTGATGGTTCCTATATTGGCGATATCACTGATGACATCATTGCTGAACGTAAAACATTGGCATCTGATGGTGTCATTGTTATCAGCATTGTTATAGGTGATGGGTTGCTACTGTACCCACCAGTTATTATAGCCAGGGGTTTTATTGGCATAAAGAATGATAGATTTATGCAGGTGCTTCAAAAGGAACTATCGAACACTATTGAAAAGCAGCTTTTACAGAATGCCTCACCTGAACACCTGACAGTCGCAGTAAAAAAGCTTGCCAAAATGATTGCCCATCGGTTTACCAACAATACGCCACTCATTGAAACTATCATCCAGGAGATTTAACATGGCCTATAGTATTGTTATTTTCTGCATCCTGGGGATCATCCAGGGTGTAACTGAATTTTTGCCTGTATCATCATCAGGGCACCTTGCACTGTTAGAGGCAATACCACAGGTTCACACTATCTTTGGTACAATGGATACGGGCGCTAAACTTTTTTTTAACGTTGCACTGCACCTGGCAAGCCTGGTAGCAATAATCATATTTTACTATAATGACATCATTAAGCTTGTTACCGGAACTATCGCCGAAATTACAAAAAAACACTATGGTATAAACTGTAAGTTTGCATGCAACATAGTGATTGCCTCAATACCTGCTGCGCTGGTTGGTTTGTTTCTCAACGACGTTGTTGAAGCATCAATTTCCAGCCCTGCACTTGTTGCAGGTCTTCTTATAATTAATGGTATCATGCTCATAGTATCTAATAAATTACCCAAAAAAAGCCGAAAATGTGAAGAGATGGGAATACTGCAGGCATTGCTTATTGGGCTTTTCCAGGCAGTTGCAATTTTGCCGGGCATATCACGCTCAGGTAGCACCATTGTTGGAGGTCTTTTAACAGGATTAAAGCCTGAAGAAGCTGGAAAATTTTCGTTTTTAATGGCAATACCGGTTATTGCCGGGGCAGGACTGCTTGAATTGCGGAAATTGGGCACCATTAATGCCTTTGAATTTGGTATTCCCGTTGTGATTGCTATGGCTATAACATTTATTGCAGCACTTGCCTCATTGAAGCTGCTTGTGGCAATGCTCAAGTCGCTGCACCTGCACTATTTTGGGTACTATACCATTATAGCGGGGGTGGCAGCATTATTTATTTTACTGGTATAAAATTACAGGTACAGGATTAGCAAACGTGTATGTCCAATCGTGTCACTGAAATACTGTGTGTTATACTGTGGGGGTTTGCTGTTATTGTCTTTCTTTCACTGGCAACATTCCACATATCTGATTATGATACTCTGGGCACCATGCCAGTACAAAACATACTTGGACCTGCCGGAGTGATACTTGCTCAGATACTCAGAATATCGTTTGGCATAGCATCATATTTTGTTGTTGCAATATTGCTTTTAACCGGATGGGGGCTTGTCAAATATAAATCGCTTGAACCTGTCCTGGAACATATCTTTGCCATAACCTTTGCAATGGTTTCGACTTCACTTCTTGTAACCATTATACAACCGGAAACTATTGCACCTTTTGCAGGTGGAGTGGTTGGCATGGCATTATACCACGTGTTTACTTCAGTAATGGGTTTGACTGGTGCATGGATAGCCACAATACTTCTGGTACTTATTTCACTTATACTGCTTGGCATAGTGTCATTAAGCTATTTCTTTGATAGCCAGCGGTTTACCTCTTTAGCAAACGTTGCTGCGTTGCTGTATAGAAAGATTGTGCTTTTTAAGCACAGGGATTCCATACCTCTTATTGACATTACATCATTCAATGCTGAAAAAAAGATACCCTGGATCACAAGAACCAAAATTACCCTGTATGGGAAAACACCAGTGCGCAAACCAAAGCTCATTGAATATGATAACATACTCACGTATAAGGGCGATAGTTCCTATTATAATAAAAAAGACCATACAGATGACCTGCAGATAATCACTACACATACTACACCTACTGAAAATAGCATACTGGATAATTCAGATTCTTCTTCCATGAATACCGCTGATACTGAAAGCAAAGAAGCTGCCCCACAGGTTGTTGCCGTAACCAATGCGGTGATTGAACTGCCACAGGAAGACAGTATCCAGAAAGAACATGAGCCCACAGTGAGTACAAAGGAAATCAGTGACATTGATGAACATTATGACGAAGAGGATGAATATGATGATGCAACAGATAATGAAGAAGACATGGTTGCCCGTAACGTTTTTGAGGAAATACCAATCAATCAGAAGTACAGCATACCTGTAGACTTTTTAAAGCAATACACCGTGCATGATGAAACAGGCTATAAACAGGAGATAGCAAAAAATTCTGAACTTCTGGTCAACACATTGCGGGACTTTGGCATTGAATCAAAAGTTGTTAATGTTAACCGTGGACCGGTTATTACATTGTATGAATTGCAGATAGCTCCGGGTATAAAAGTCAACCGTATTGTTGGGCTTGCTGACGACATTGCCATGGCACTTGCCGCTTCCCGTGTTCGAGTGGTAGCACCAATCCCTGGCAAAAAGGCCATTGGCGTAGAGATACCCAACAAAGTACGTGAAACAGTAACATTAAAAGACATCATTGCCTCTCCTGAGTATACCCATCAGCAGGGGCGCCTGAAAGTAGGTCTGGGCAAGGATATCATGGGCAAACCTGTGGTAATTGATATTAAAAAACTACCGCACCTGCTTATTGCTGGTGCAACAGGTGCCGGTAAATCTGTATGTGTTCATTCTATCATAACAAGCCTGGTGTACAACTATGATCCCAACTATGTGCGCTTTATCATGGTTGATCCAAAACTTGTTGAACTGCAGATATACAATGGCATCCCACATCTACTAACCCCGGTCATTATTGAGCCATTCATGGTACCAAAAGCGCTGAAGTGGACCATGATGGAGATGGAACGGCGCTACTACCTCCTTTCAGAATATAACACACGCGACATTGACCGCTACAACCAGATGGTTGAACGCAACAAGAATGGCGAATACCTGCCCTATATTGTCATCATCATGGATGAGCTTGCCGACCTCATGATGGTTGCCGCAAAAGAAATAGAAGGCTACATAACCCGTATTGCACAGAAAGCACGTGCAGTGGGCATTCACCTGGTACTGGCAACCCAGCGCCCATCAGTAGATATCATTACCGGCATCATCAAGGCAAACTTCCCTGCCCGTATTGCATTTCAGGTTGCCCAGAAAACTGACTCACGTACTATTATTGACCAGAATGGGGCCGAAAAGCTGCTTGGCAAAGGCGATATGCTGTACCAGTCACCAATGAGCTCATTCCCCATACGAATTCAGGGAGCTTTTATTTCTGAGGATGAGCTCTCATCAATTGTTGCTTTCCTTAAAAAAATAGCAAAACCACGGTATGTTGATATTGAACAAAGCCTGGTGGAATTTGAAGATGATGATGAAGAAGGTGAAGATGAACTTTTCATTGAAGCGGTGAAGATAGTTGAAACCACAAAAAAAGCTTCAGCTTCATACCTTCAGCGCAGGCTTTCAATTGGCTACAATCGTGCCGCACGTATCATTGAACGCATGGAAGAGTTGGGGTACATTGGGCCACAACAGGGAAGCAAGCCCCGCGAAGTATATATATAAAAAAATTTAAGTGACTTTTTTTATTCCATATTTTATTATATCTTTATAGTATAATATTATCACTTTTAAAAGTGATAGCATGTGCATATTATTGGATGTATTTACATGTATATGTGCTTGCGATCTATGCAATATAATAATTATTTTCAGAGATGAAAATGTTTTTACCATTACCCTTAATACTTCTTCCTTATAAACAGATAGTTACTGAGCCTTTCTTCAAGTTCAGAGAGAGGTTTTTGAAGGAAGGGGTGAGTGAGGTAAAGATATATTTTTTTACGAAGTAGTTGCACGATGTTCATTAAATCATATGTGAGGCGCTATATGAAATATACCAAACAAACCACTTTTATTGTCATTATTATCATGGCAATAGCTCTTTCTGTCAGTGCAATACCTGGCAAGAAAGTAATAGGTGTTACTGCATTTACCAATCTGTCAAAAGATACAACGTTTGACTGGCTCTGTATTGGTATTGCTGATACCATATCCTACAAACTGCGTAACGTGCAGGAATATATACTGGTGGATAGGGTCAATGTTGATAAACTCATTGGCGAATTACAGCTATCGCAATCCGGTCTCATTGATGAAAACACCGTTGAAGCCGGCAAAGCATTGGGTGCCAATATTCTTGTTGTTGGCAATTTCCAGAAATTTGGCAACCAGATACGCATTACAGCAAAAATAGTTGATGTACAATCACACGCCGTCATCAATCAGGTTCAGGTTACCGGATCATTGAATGATATATTCAACCTGCAGGATTCGCTGGCACTGGGAATCATTGAAAAGAATGATACTGCCATAACCACCGAAACAAAAACAAAAATTGTACAGAACGATACCAATAATATAAGTGCATACGAATACTTTGTTCGTGGGCAAAAGTTTTTACTGTATCAATTAGATTATTCCAAAGCTATTGAAATGTATCAGAAAGCAATATCAATAGATCCCAACTATGCAATAGCATACGCAGGACTGGGGAAAGCGTATTCACTGCGTTCATGGGAACTCAGAGAATACCATAATACCACCGACCCTACACTAATTGAAAAATCATTCCAGAGCAGTAAAAAAGCATTATCACTTAATCCAAATCTGGATGAAGCACATTTATCATTGGCGCGCTACTATCAGGAAGTTGACCAAAATAAGGTGCCCAATAAATGGACATTATGTGAAGATGAAACACGAAAGGCACTTGAAATAAACCCCAATAACGGCGAGGCATATCTGCTATTAAGCAAAATATATGCCTATGATATCCCCAAATCAGAAATGTATTTAAAGCAGGCAATTGAAAAGAACAAGTTCCTGGTAGATGCACATAATAACTTAGGGATTATTTATTTAGACCGTGGAGATTTGGACACAGCGTTTGCATACATCAAAAATGCCATCGATATTGATGAAAACTATGTCATTGGCTACATGAACCTGGGTGTTATTTATGAAAAACGCGGTCAGTATGATAAGGCACTGGAAATGTATAAAATGGCTGTTTCAAAATACCCCAACTATATTCTGGGCTTGCGTAACCTGGGAATAGGCTACCGTAATTTGAATAGACTTGATGAAGCCCTTGATGCGTTTTTTAAAGCATTAAAACTAAAAAAAGACGATGCACAAACATTGAGTGAGATTGGGTATGTGTATCTGCTAAAAAACGATTACAACAAAGCTATCAATTATTTCAAACAGTCGTTACAATACGATCCTTCGTACCGTTACAGCCTTGCTAATTTAGGGTGGTGTTTGGTACAGCAGGGCAAATATAATGATGCAATCCCGTATTTAGAGAAAGCACATAATGACAACAGAGATTATGCATGGGCGGCAGGATATTTGGGCTGGTTATATGAAAACAAAATCCAGGATTACAATAAGGCATTGTACTGGTATGGCGAAGCACTAAAGCGTGATCCTAATAATCAGGACTATCGCAATTCATATAACCGTTTATCAGGTTACTATCGCTAAACTATACAGTATCATTACACTGTTATGAAAGAAGCATTGTATTATACAAAACACAGTGAGGATGCGGTACAGTGTGTGCTGTGTCCTCACAACTGTATCATCAAGGAAGGAAAGAGTGGTATTTGCAATGCTCGACAGAATAAAGGGGGCGTACTGTATTCGTTAATTTATGAAAAGCCCTGTGCTACCCATGTTGACCCAATAGAAAAAAAGCCCCTGTACCATTTTTTGCCGGGAAGCAGGTCCTTTTCCCTTGGCACTGTGGGCTGTAATTTACAATGCATGCACTGCCAGAACTGGGAACTGTCAACAAGCTCCCCCAACGACGTGTTTTGCCATACGCTCACAGCAGATGGCTGCGTTAAACTGGCAATTCAGTATGAATGCCAGTCAATATCATACACCTATAATGAACCCAGTATAAACATAGAGTACGTTCTTGAAACAGCCATCAAAGCTCATGATAAAGGCATTAAGAATGTCATGGTCACCAACGGATTTATCAACGAAGAACCCTTGCGACAGTTATATAAGCATATTGATGCAGCAAACGTTGACCTGAAAGCTTTTGACGATGAATTTTATAAAAAAATATGCAAGGCACGGCTGGAACCAGTACTGAAAACATTAACCATTCTTAAAGAAATTAATGTATGGATTGAGGTTACAAACCTGGTTATACCTACACACAACGACGATGTAACCATGATTCAAAAGCTTGTGGACTGGTTTGTTCACAATTTAGGTACCGATGTTCCACTTCATTTTACAGCCTTTTACCCTGCACACAAACTAACAAATGTCCCCCCTACACCACTCAGGGTGCTGAAACAGGCGTATGACATTGCATATAAAGCAGGTATTAAATTTATATATTTAGGCAATGTCCGTGAACGCTCAGTAACCCGCTGTCCCTCATGCGGTCGTGATCTTATTGTTCGCAGCGGATTCAGCGTGATGCGCACCAATCTTCATGATGGAAAATGTATATGCGGCTACTCTATTCCCGGAGTGTGGCGATAGTTACTACGAATGAGCTTCAACCTGGTACAATTCATCCTTGACGGGCAGTGCTTTCCGTAGATTTTTTATATACGGATAAAGATCCCCAGCTTCAACATAATAATCACATTCATCCATTGTGCGCCGTGCAACAGTGAAATATTTATGAACTTTTTCCTCCCCTGAGCGTTTCAACCACTGCTTCTTGTTGCATCGAACACGCAATACAAATGTTTTGTTATCGCCTTCATAATGTCTGAATACTGTGCAGTGCATACAATTGGCACAAAAGACCTTATTTTCTTCCATGTATAATCTCCTGTTAGGTATAGTATCTGTATCTATGAGTACACTACAACCGGTATGATGTAGCTATTATAGCATAATTAATGAAAAAATCAAGTAGTATGTTGTGGTTTATGACAATTGATATCATACATTATTTTTGCAAGCATTTTTTAGAGGTAACCACAAATCATAGATACTTTTCTACTATACTCAATTGCAGCAATCTCACATTGTGGTGTTTGGTTTACCAATATATCTTGATGGGATCACAGCTCAGCTTAAAACAGTTATTGACAGGATAGTCTGCTGCATGAAGCCCTTTTTGTGGACGGATGTCTTTGGCTTTAGCCGTCATTCATTTTCTTTGGAATTTACTAAAGATATTATAGCAGTGAGTACGTGTGGATTTCCTGAATATGAAACATTTACACCTTTGATTAGTTATTTTAACGCATTATCAAAAAACCTTAATTCCCGTCTTGTAACCACAACGTTTATCTGGGGTTCAATAGCAATACAGGTAAGGATAGAGTTACTGGATTTTAAAATTGAAACTTATTGAATCTGCAGCTTATGAATATGGCTAAACGGTTGTATTGACAACAGGATGAGATTATATAAATAAACCAATAAGTGTTGTAAACTTAATCAGAAATATATAAACTAAAAACTACTGTGTAGCAGCAGTACTATTTAATTCAACGCAGGCAAATAAATTTCGAAACGAGAACCCTTGCCAGGTGCAGATTCAATATGAATATATCCGTTCATCTCCTCAACAAGATGAAATACCATTGCCAATCCTAAACCTGTCCCCGTATTTGCATCCTTAGTTGTAAAAAATGGCTTGCCAAGATTTTTTATCGTTTCTTCATCCATTCCTACACCTGTATCAGTAATAATAACTCCAAACATTCTTCCCTTATTTTCATCATATTTTTCAATTATATCAATAAATAATATATTATCATGTGGACTTTTTTCTTTATCTCTCATAATTGTCATAGCATGGATAGCATTAATACATACATTTAACAATATCTGCATAATTGATGTGCTATCACCACATATAAATTTTTTCTTATTATCCATATTGATAGTATGGTTATTTTTTTTCCATAAGCTGTTTTACATATTTGAGCAATTTCATCAACAGCTGTATTTAAATCTATTTGCGTGAATGAGTTATTCTTTTTTTGATTCAATGATCTCAATCGATTTAATATATCAAATGCACTATCAAAAGAGTTCTTTATTAAAACAAAATATTTTTCTAATTGAGACGCTTTATCGGGAGCAAGATTGACAATTTCTTTATGTAATAATGACACAGGACCCGTTATCCCCATTAAAATATTATTAAAATCATGAAGCATGCCCCGTGATAGAATGCCTAACACTTCTGCTCTTTGTGCCTGAGCTAAAAGCTGCTCTGTTTTTCTACGAGCCAGAAGTTCTTTTTCAAGCTCCTGGGTTTTGATCATAATTGTGTGTTTCAATGATCTGTTTATAAAAGATATAACTAGAATAATTATTGCTGCTATAATTATTAAGGTCATTATTGCTGTATAAAACCGCCAGTCTTTCAACATATTATATGATTCTTCAACGAGCCATTTACGTTTCATTTCAAGTAAATCATCCTCTGTAATTAATGAGATCCCCTCATTGACTACATTAAGTAAATTTACATTATTTTTAGGGACCCCTGCATGAATATCCTCTTCGGACAAGATGCTTATTATTTTAAATTCACCAAGAATATGATAATTTGACAGATAATATCGAGCACTTGGTTCATCTTCGGAAAAAGCATCAATTTCTCCATTTGCTGCCGCTTCAATTAGCCTGGCAGTATCCTCATAAACTTTAATATGAATCCATGGAAATTTTTCTTTTAAGAATAGATATGCACCGGTATCATATTGTGCTCCAATTTTTAGTGAACTATCATGTAAAATTACATTGAGAGGATTATCAATATTTGACCGCATAAAAAGGGACGTTTTGATTGTAAAAAATTTTTTGCTGAAATCCATATACATACTTCTATCTTTCGTAATGAATAATCCACTATGTATATCTGCTCTTTTTTCCTTAATCATGTTAATACTTTCTTTCCACGGAGCATGAATTATTTTTACAGGAATTCCGGTTTTTGCCGACCATAGATTCCAAAAATCAATAATCATTCCACGCAAAATTCCACTTTTATCAATATAAGAAAATGGCGGAAATCCTTAGGAAGTTACTATAATAAGAGGCTTCTCAGCACTATATATCTGTGTAACAAAAAAAATATTAATTAACATCACTAATAATATTAACAATTTAATATCTTTTATTTTTGTATCTTTTATTTTCGATATTTTTTCTGATAAATTTTTTATCATTTCACGAATGCCTCTATTCTCATTACAACATAGGATAGTAATTATTTATAGATAAAATACTTTTATTACAAAGTTTATTCTTTTGCAAATGATTAACAAAACAAACTAAAGGAGAAAACCTTCAACAATAATCATAAGAATTAGTAAAAATGTCCACTCATAAATAACTTTTAATAATAATTAATACACAATGAAATCTTCTCTACCAAAAATAAACAATTTTAAATTGAGTAAAAAATATTATTGAAATAACAATCTTTTGTTCATAAATTTTTATTGAAACATAGTATACACTATAACACTTTGAAAGAAAATTATACAGAGCATCCTGAACAATAAGAGTGTTACTAACTTAAAAAATATATCCACATAGGAGGCTACCTATGACACAATTACATACTATCAACAACTATGGTACAGCAACTATCACCCGTCATGATGCTCTGCTGGTTATAGATATGCAGTATGACTTTATCCCTGGTGGCTCATTACCAGTTGCCGAAGGCGACACTATAGTAAAGCCCATAGCACACTTAATGGAACAATTCTTTATAAAAGGTGCAACCGTTGTATGCACACAGGATTGGCACCCCAGCGGTCACCGTTCATTTGCATCAACTCATGGAAAACATCCTTATGATCCCATTAATGAACCTGGTATTGGACCAGTGCTGTGGCCAGATCACTGTGTTATAGGCACAAAAGGGGCAAGTCTTCATGACAAGTTGCCTGCACACTTTTGTCATGCAATAGTGCGCAAAGGCTACAACATAAACATCGATAGCTATTCGGCATTTCTTGAAAATGATAAAAAAACAGCAACGGGGCTATCGGGATACTTTTCAAACCGAGGCGTAAAACGAATATTTGTATGCGGACTTGCGTTTGACTACTGTGTTCATTTTAGTGCAGTTGATGGCGCCAGTGCTGGATTTGAAGCTGTAGTTATCACCGATTGTTCTAAGGCAGTCAACTCACCAGCTACAAGCGTGGATGATGCCATTGCTAATATGAAAGCCCACGATGTCACATTTTGCTCATCAGCTGACCTTTCATTCTAATGGCAACTCAACGGTAAACTCAGCATATTGTCCCAACACTGAGTTTGCATAAATTCTGCCACTGTGCAGGTACACAATATTCCATGACACAAAAAGCCCAATGCCTGACCCTTTGCGGGCAAGCAGTTCATCAGTTTCAATGCGCGAAAACCGCTTGAACAGTTTATGTTTCTCTGATTCAGGAAACCCCGGGCCAGTATTCCACACGCTGATTTTACATATAGTGCCTTCTTTTTTTACGGTTATACGCACAATCCCGTTATCACTATTATACTTGATTGCATTGCTTAAGAGGTTATGCATCACAATCTTCATGGCGTCGGGATCGCACTTTAGCTGTACATCCTCATAATCTTTTTCAACGGTTATATGTTTTGCATCAGCCTGGGGCTGCACAATGGCAAGTGCAGGTTCAATAATATCATGTGCGATAGTTACTGTTGATTTGCGTACTGGCATTGAACCAGTCTCAAGGCGGGCTAAGTTCAAATACTCATTTACTATCGTTAACAGATATTCTGCCTGCGCAAGAATTCGATCAATGGTGTTTGTGCAATGCTCAGGGATTTCTCCAAAGTATCCCTGCTTTAGTGTGGTACCTAATGTTACTATAGATGATAAAGGGCTTTTTAGTTCATGAGTTACAAATGATAGCATCTCCATGTACGCGTTGATTGCCTGGGTTAACTGCTCAATGCGGTATGCTTTTTCAACAGCCTGGCTCAATCGCTCAGCAATAGCCTGATGCAGTGCTATCTCACGTGAACTATACATATTCTTTTTACGGGAACTCCTGAACAATACACCTACAATGCGCCCTTCCACATATAGTGGGCAGGTCATGCTTGACATAACACCTTCTTTCAAAAGCAGGCGCGTTGATTCACTTGATGGATTATTTTTGTAATACTCCTCTAAATCATTAATAATACGCGGTGTTTCATTGCTGAATATTGTTTCAAGAGAACTCCCCTTAAGGTCAGCAGTATATCCTTTATCCAAATAAAGAGGGCTGTATGAGGCTACAACGTGGTACAGCGTTAAGCGCTTGCCATCATCAGAAAATGCAATACCAATTCTATCACAGGGCATGATATGTTGTGTTTCTTTAAATAAATATTCTATGATGTCAATCAGTGACTGCCCTGAAGCTATTTTCTGATTAATGGTATCTAGTGTTTTAATTTCTTCTGGTGTTAAAACAACTTCTGCACCTTTACCCTGTACATAGGAAATTGTATCACGTTTGTCCATGCATCATTCCTCATTACATTTACCATGAACAAGTTTACAGTATCCATACAATTATGCAAGGTTTTTATGTAGTATCATTTTCATTGTATTTGTAATGCTAACTACCAATATCTGTAATATTAAAAAAGGTATATTAAGGAATATCATAAATGGAAGCTTGAAAGGTTTCACCGTGCATGGATGCACGGTGAATTGGGATGCGGGCGATGACCTGAACGGATGCTATTCCGCAGCCCGCCGTGGAAAGATTCATCTTTATCAATAAGGCACGCCGCCGCTTGAGGCGCGCTTTGGGGGTTGGTAAGGGGGCATTTAGCGCATAAATGCCCCCTTACAAGAATATACAAGATTGAATTGTTTGAAAAAATAGCAGGAAACAAGATGTTTTTTACTGAACAGAAGGTATACAAGAGCAAGTCGGTATAAACTAAGTAGTTAGAAAATATAAAAGTGTAAGCAAGAATGAAACTTATTACGGAAAGTGTTACATATTAAAGAAAACCCTTACACCAGTAACTATCGCACAAAAACTACTCAATTATTTATACGTTTAAAGGTACTGGTGCGGTATCCATATAGTGCTTTGCTATGATGAGGCGTTGTATCTCACTTGTTCCTTCGTAGATGGTGGTGACGCGCACATCACGGTACAAACGCTCAACCGGGTACTCTCTGGTATAGCCGTAACCTCCCAGTATCTGCATGGCATCGTAACAGGCTTTGTTTGCAGCCTCTGTTGCAAAGAGTTTTGCCATTGAGGCTTCTTTCATAAACGGCATACCATTTTCTTTTTTAAAGGCAGCCTGAAGTAACAGCAAGCGTGCAGCTTCAAGCCGTGTATAGTTATCGGCAATCATCCACTGTATTGCCTGATTGTGTATAATAGGTTTGTCAAATTGTATGCGCTCTTTTGCATAGCTGGTTGCATAATCCATAGCAGTAAGCCCAATCCCCAATGCCATGGAACCAATGCCAATTCGCCCGCCACCTAACTCACGCACCGCTATCCTGAATCCATCATTGAGTGTTCCTAGTAGATTTTCTTTTGGAACTTTGCAGTTATCAAGAATTATCTCGTTGGTAGAGGAGCCCAGTTGCCCCATTTTATGTTCATCCCTGCCAACAATAAATCCTTCAAAATGCGGTTCCACCAAAAATGCACTGATACCCCTGCCTTTGGCTGCGTGTTTATTGGTAACAGCCCACACCACAAAAACTCCTGCATACTCCGCACTGGTTATGAATAGCTTTTTCCCATTGAGTATCCACCAGTCCCCACCATCTGTTGCCGTTGTCTTCATTGCCGCGGGGTCAGAACCTGCCTCTGCCTCAGTCAGGCCAAAGCTTCCTGCATAAAAGGTACCATTGCAAAGTGGTGGAATGTACCGCTGTTTCTGGTCTTCTGTCCCCACCGATTGTATAACCTCGGCCACCATATTGGTTACCGATGTTGTTACAGCAGTGGCTGCACAGGCTTTACCCAGTTCTGTCATCACCAGTGAAAACGCAACGCTGCCAGCACCCGTGCCTCCATACCGCGGGTCAACAGCAATGCCGTTAAAACCTAACGCTGCCAGTTTTTTCAGGTTGGATTTTAATATGTTTCTGTCTTTTGTTGTATCCAGTGTGGAAGCAACCGGCTCAAGTTCCTGTTTTGCAAATTTAGCGGCTGTTTCCTGAATGATTTGCTGTTCCTGTGTTAAACTGAAATTCATTGGCATCACCTCTTTTATGTGTAATCGTAAAACCCTTTTCCGGTTTTGCGCCCCAACCAGCCTGATTCAACATAGCGCCTGAGGAGCGGACATGGCCTGTATTTTGAATCCTTAAAACCATCATACAGGGTTTCCATAATAGCTAAACATGTATCAAGCCCAATAAGGTCCGCCAATGCCAGTGGCCCCATAGGGTGGTTCATTCCTAATTTCATAACTGTATCTATGGACTCACGAGTTCCTACGCCTTCGTACAGGCTGTATATGGCCTCATTAATCATTGGCATGAGTATACGGTTGGAAATGAATCCAGGATAATCATGAGCCTCAGCCGGTGTCTTCCCTAATTTGAGCGATAGTTCCCAGGTTACATCAAATGTTTCCTGCGATGTGGGTAGTGCCCGTATAATCTCAACAAGCTTCATGACAGGCACTGGATTCATAAAATGCATCCCAATAACCTTATCAGGACGTTTTGTTGCTGCGGCAATTCGACCTATGGGAATTGAAGAAGTATTGGTAGCACATATTACCTGTGGCCTGCAGATGGTGTCTAAATCCTTAAATATTGTTAACTTTATATCCTGATTTTCGGTGGCAGCTTCCACAACAAAATCAGCATCTGCAAGCTCATGGAACCTACACGTTGCTCTGACTCTCTCCATTATGCGTTGCTTTTCATCCTGCGTTATTTTCCCTTTTGCAACATCTTTGGAAAGCACCCCGTTTATATACGTTACACCTTTTAAAGCCAATGCTTCTGTTAAATCATAGAGAATAACAGTGAATCCGCTTACTGCTGCAACACAGACAATCCCTGAGCCCATCTGTCCTGCACCTATAACACCTATTGTATTAATGGTATCTGCTTTCATACACATTTATCTCCTAAAATACACTATCGTTTCACAATTAATGCAACTGCTTCGCCGCCACCCAAACACAGCGATGCCAAACCTATACGTTTATTCTGGCGTATCATTTCATGAAGCAATGTTACCAGAACACGCGCTCCACTTGCACCAATGGGATGCCCCAGTGCAACGCTTCCTCCATTGACATTGACCTTTAAACTATCAAGACCCAGTTCTTTCAGCACACCAACTGTTGATCCACTGAATGCTTCGTTGATCTCATAAAGGTCTACATCCTGCAATGATATCCCTTCTTTTTTAAGGCATTTAGGGATGGCAAGTATTGGCGCCATCAGGACATATTTCATATCAATGCCAGCTGAAGCCTGTGCACCAATCGTTGCCATAATGCGGCACCCCAACTCTTCGGCCTTTTTCTGTGACATCACCACCAGCGCTGCAGCACCGTCACTGATAATGGAAGCATTGCCCGCAGTGGTAACACCATCTTTTTTAAAAGCAGGCTTCATTGTTGCCAGAATTTCATACGGTGTTGGCTTTGGGCATTCATCGGTATCAAAAATTATTTCCTTTTGTTTATGGGCGATAGTTACCGGAACTATCTCCTCCTTAAATTTCCCTGCCTGGATAGCATGTAGAGTTCTTTCATATGAAAGCGCAGCATACCTGTCCTGCTCTTCCCTGCTCACATTATACTTTTCACAGCACAATTCGTTTGAGATACCCATATGAAAATCGTTGACCACATCCCATAATCCATCATGAACCATATGGTCTTTGAGTTGACCATCACCCATGCGGTACCCAAACCGTGCTTTTTCCAGATAGTAGGGGGCCATACTCATATTTTCCATGCCACCAGCTACCACTACATCAGCATCGCCACACTGTATTGCCTGTGCTGCAAGCATAACTGCCTTTAAACCAGAGCCACATACTTTATTTATTGTTAAACATTCCACTTCCCAGGGAAGATGTCCCTTTATTGCAGCCTGCCGTGCCGGATTTTGCCCATAACCACAGGGAAGCACCTGCCCCATAATAACTTCATTGACATCTTCTTTTGAAATTCCTGCGCGATTAATGGCTTCTTCAATGACAATGGCTCCCAGTTGCGTTGCGGGTATGGAAGACAAGGAACCGTTAAAATTACCCAGAGCAGTTCTTACAGCACTGACAATAACAGCTTTCATTGGCAACCTCCATTTTTGTATATCAATAATACATAAACAAAACTATTCATTATATAGCCAAAATGTCAAAAATATTTAATGGTAAATGTTAAAATTTTCAAATGTACCAGAAAATCTATGTATACATACTGTATTTTCATTATATTCAGCTATGTTTGTTCATTTTCTGTGTTGCTTAAAACAATTTTGCTTGCAAAATACTTTATACTACCTTAATCATAATACTATAAAATATAAACTTTGGAAGGATAGTTATGAACATTGAAACAACCACATGTATTTCACATGAACATCTAGAACTACTTACATTACATGCCAACAATCATTCAATGTCACTGAGAACGTTTATCTCTTGCCTCATTAGCTTTGCTGCACATTGTGATACTGTTCAGGTACAATATTTCAAACAGGTAAAATACAGGAATAGAAATAGTGGCAATTGGAAGAGGTTTCACTTAGTACTCTATAACGATGAGTATGAATTCTTTATGGATGTCAAAAAGTTATGGAAGATGTCACTTGCTCGGATTATTGAGTATTGTTTAGACAATGTGCTGGATGATTTTTTAAAATTTTTAACAAAAGCTGAAGAAGATGAAGATTACTATACCGATAACTATCGGTATGGAGGTTATGCTTTTGAGACAGGCACTAAGGAAAATATATTTTATATAACATTGTATTGGGGACCACACCCCGAAATACTCCAAAAAGCTATGACCTGATAACGTAAAAACACTATTCACGTAATACATCATTAAGTTTCTAAAGACAAATAGAGATAAACAGTTTTTCTCATGGATAAAATTATATATAGGTAGGGGCATACTATTTCTTTTTTTAATTTTTAAATTGACTAATTTAAAAATAGCACTTCATATTTAAATAGTAGTAATATAAATATTTCATTTTGCATGGTACATTGTTGTACTGGATTACTGTTAGTTGTATCGATAGTATAATGATATTAGTAAAATTAACATTTTTAAGGAGTAATAATGATGGCAAAAAAGTATAAAGCAGTTACTTGTATTGTTTTGGTACATATAGTGTTTATATTAATATCATGTACATCTGTTGAGTTTGTTAAAACTGGTGAAGAATATCCTGCACTCAATGAAACTGATGAAGTTCAGGTTTTGCTTACCATAGATAAAAACCAATATGATGAGATAGGCATCGCTGATATTGGCGGAGTATCATTGCCCGTACGTATTGAAAAAGCCAAACAGATTGCCCGCAGCAAAGGCGGTAATGTGATTGTCCCAGTGACAATGTGTACTGAAGAAGCCCAGAAGAGAATGCGCAGCGGGTATATTATTCAGAGCTTTTATATACTCAAAACAAAAACGGAAGCTATCGCCCCCAAAGAGGCAATTGAATCAAAACAGATAACTCCACCAGTTGAAGAAGAATTTATACCCGAAAAGCAAGCTGCAACATTTCAACAACTGTTACAACACTATCCGTCATTGCAGGGACAGCCATTTACAAATACTATGGTACCACTGAGATTTTACAAAATTCCTCCATCACTTCTTGTATATGGACTGTCAGACTATAAACTTTGTTTAATGCAGTTTGACACTGATAATACTGTACTGGTATTTATTCCCAAAGAAAAAATCACTGTTATTAAAAACTCTATTGATACGAGGAGTACTATAGCTATTGATTTTACACCTTTAGGTGTTTACAAAGGAAAATATCCCGTTTTAAAAATGCTGTCAGAATAATATAAATAGGCACTGCATCATGGTACAGAAAGTTTTTACCCAGAGTAGCCTTTGCAGATTTACTCTCAATGATGAGGAAAAATTATCCGATGAAAGGGTAAAAGAAGAAATACGCAAAGCTTTTCAAGAGCTCAGAGCATTCCCCTTTGTTGTAAATTCAGGTATTATCGATTCATTAAAAAAAGGTGCCGACCCCTCATCGTTAAAAGATTTATTTGTAGCTATCCGAAATGATATATTTGCTGCAATTACCGATAGTCCCCAGGCAAAGGAAAAAATAATATCCGACATCAGATTGCAGGAGAGAATTTTAAATGCAATTATCACAATCCACAGTGCTATAGCAAAGGGCGATTTTACTTCAATAATAAACCGCCGTTTTGTGCTTATCAAGGAACGACCTGCCTGGCCAACACTATATTACATTTCACCTCAAAGTGCCGTACTATCCCATGTTGGGCAGGGTCCACAGTGGACTGAAATTCCTACAATTTATCTGGGTCTTAATATATTCAATGTGCTTGCCCTTGATAAAGACCAAAAATTTGACAAAGCATTTTACTGGTTATTACGGGTTGAAGAGCGTGCGATAGAAACTGGATATTCGCATATTGAAGTGTACCCGCCTCATGTATCACGTGCTCTCAATGAATTGCTTGATGAAGTCATACGCATTGCAACTATCTCAGAAGTTGAATTCAAAGAAATCCCTGCCCGTAAAAAAATACGTGCTTTTACAATCCGTAACCGTGAAAGCTTTTTAAAGATGCTCAATGCCCGTCGTGATGATGGAAACTTTGATTTTGAAAAAAACTTAAAAGCAATACGATCACTGGAAAGGCTGGCACGCCGTTACAAAAAAGGCTACAACTTCAATTCGCTGCGTGAAATTGTACGTCTTCTGGTGGCCGCATCAGGCCATGATATCCATGAAATACGAAATAACGCCAACATTTTACTGGAACGCATATTTGCACCAAAGGAGTTTGATGCACCGCTGGCTACTACTTTTGTCAACTGTGCTGCTGGTAATATTCATACTTTTGAATTTTCCATCCCGGAAGAAGGGAACTACTTTGTACGTATATTTTACAATGCAGGCACAAACCCTTACCCTCTGGAGCAGGACATTGCATATAGCGACATTGATCTGGCCTTTGATGAAACAAAAGGAGTCTATACTGCACACTATACATTCAACGAATTAGGCCACTATGATTTCCTTGTCTACAGAAAACGAAAAAAACGCTCTCAGTGGGTAGCATACGAAGGTTGCAGTGGTAGGATTAACGTTATCCCTGATGTGCGCGGTGAAATTGTTCTTGAAATATTTCCCGATATTCACGGGCATACTCGTATCTACTGGATGGATGAAGAACATCCGGGATTGGTGTACAATGAGCATGGAGAAGTAATTCGTTTAGGCCGTTTTAGCGACATCACTGCTCATCTAGAGGATTTAAAAGAGCGCTATCACATCACTGCTCTGTACCTTTTGGGTGTCCAGAAGCGTGGTACCAACCGTGAAGACTGGGCACCTGAAGCTACATCACCTTCACCATTTTCACCAGTCAGTTTAGTTGAAATTGAAGACTTTTTAGGCGGTGAAAACGAATTTCGTGAGCTTGTATCCAAAGCTCATGCAATGGATATAAAAATTATTATTGATGTGGTACCCCACCTTAATCGCCGTAGCACTGAGCTTCCGGATGAGTACGCTGTCAAATGTTACGACGACAGTGGCAATCTGGTTATTCGTGCTTCAACTGATGGTCGTTACGGAAGCTGGAATGACGGCAAACTGTTAAACTATCGCAAACTTGAAGTATGGGAATGGCTGATCAACAGTGTTGTTACATTAATTGACAAATATGATATTGACGGCATTCGCTTTGATTCAGCTCATGCTGTTCCCATCATGATGAAGAAGAATAACTATCCGTTTATATGGGGGCAGTATCGTTCACTGGAATCCCTTGTTGAAGGTGAAATTATTGTCAATGACCGCGAAGATGGGCATTTTATCACAACAGGTTATTTTGACAGTGCCTGCAGGGATCAGATAGCTATCCCTTTCCATCATCTTCTGATGTGCCGCATTGCACAAAAGCTGAAGGAAAAGAATAAAACATTTTTTGTGCATTTAGCCGAATGTTACTGGGGTCATGAGCGCTATCTTACCCGCAGCGGAATTATTCCCTATAATTCGGCCCTTTTTAAGATATGTGAAGGGATCATCCATGGCACCACTGATGTCCGTGAAGTATACCATTTTTACGACAACTATCTCCCATACGCTTTACCACCGGGTACTGAGCTTTTAGGTATACTGGGTAATCATGACGAACGGCGCGCACTCAATACGTTTGGGCACCGGGGACTGCGGGCTGCTATTGGACTTACTATATTTATGAATAACATCATTATGGATTATGAGGGAAGTGCCGAAGGCGAAAGCTGGAAAGTATTTCTGGATAACATCTATGTAAACTGGAATCAATTTGAGTATGCTGCTCACCGCAGCCTGGAGTCATTTTACCGACAATGGTATCGTTTCCACCGCATCAATAAAGGCAAGGGATATTTGATATGGGCTAATAACACTCAGGTTGCAGCATCCATTAAATTTACCGAACATACTATATGGATTGGCATTTTTAATTTTGCCGATAGCTCTCAGAATGTGGCATTGCAGTTTGACAACCCGCGATTGCCCATTGCTGATGATACATACTTTAAAGTAGTTGATCCTGTATATTCACCTATCACAAAGCATTACAGTTACTTTACAGGGAAAGAGCTTAAGGCTTCAAAAATTTATTCGGTTGTTTCATACACTGACAGGATCAAGCTTTTAAAATTAGAACCGGTTAGCGATGTTGCACCACTGTACAGTGAATTCCTGCGCGATTCACTTTTCAGATTATATTCAATCAGCAATCCCGAAAACTTTAAATCAAATTTCATGTTCCTTGAAACCATTGCACATTCTTCCACTTTTGAAGCATTTCTTACATTTTTAAAGAATCACATCATTGCACAATTTTATCCGCAGTATAAAAATTTCATTGAGATAGGTTTTAAACGAATCCTCTTCTACATGTTTAAGTTTGGATTCAAATCTGGCAATGACATTGTGCAATTAATTGATGACCTTGCAGAACATGATGATACCAATATATCCGACCTTGGTAAAAGCATTAAGTTTCATAACCGTCCAGGCCCCATTATATTTGTATCAGCCGAAGCGGAGCCATTTTCCAAAAGTGGAGGTCTTGCTAACGTTGTGTACGAGTTGCCACGTGAACTTGTAAGTCTGGGTGAAGAAGTAATTGTAATAACCCCTAAATATCGCCATGGCGATGAAAAGGCCATGGAAAAGATGAACAATGCATTAAAAAAATACAATGTACAGTACACTGGTAAAAATGTGCGCTTCATGATAGAACATGCTACCTATGAAGCTGGTGTACATTATGCACAGGTTGATGGCATTCATTATTATCTACTGGATCATCACGAGTTCTTTGATGGTTTGTACTGGGGATATACCGGTCAGGAAAAGTTACGGCGCCGCATTGCATTTGCCCGTGCCACAGCGGAGCTTATCACCACCTTTGGCCTGTACCCACTTTTTGTCATCACCAATGATGCATATACCGGTATTTTCAATGGCATTGTCCGCAGTGACCATGTGTACTACGATAACCCAAACTTCAAAAGAACATCGTTCTTTCATATAATACACAATGGTGGCTGGCAATATTTTGATTCATATCACCGGTATGAAGATGGCAAAGACCTGTTCTCTTTATTTAATCTTCCGCACTGGCGCTATACTGATTTTTCTGACCCCAATGATTACAACAAGATAAATTGTATGGCTACCGGCATACGATTTGCCGATAGAGTCATTACAGTAAGCCCTTCATATGCAAAGCAGATTGAAAAAGCCTGTGATGGTCTTGAAAAAATTCTGCACAATGTTATAGGTATAAGCAATGCGCTGGGAGTTGATTTTAAAAACCGAATTCTCATGCGTTTTCACAATTCAGGTTTTATTGATGAATATTATCCCAGAATGGTTGACGCATTAACATCCAGCACAGCAATGTATACAAAAATAACACAGCGCTATCCTGAAATACTTGAAGGCATACGCAATTGTGAAAAGATTACCGATCCTCTGCGCAGGGAGTATGTAACCCACATCCGTAACAAACTCTGTTTGCAATGTAAATTGGGTTTTGAAATTAATCCAGATATAATGTTGTTTTCCATGATTCACCGTATAGCCGAGCAGAAAGGTTTTCAGCTTCTTCTGGATGCTTCATATGGGATATTTACTACACTGGGATTTCAGGGGGTTATTGGCGGTGCAGTAGCATGGGGGGACCAGCGTGGTAGTGAATTAGCTACAGGCTTACTTCATTTGCAAAACTACTATCCAAAAAATGTGAACGTAAACTTAGGCTTTCAGGATATCAGCATCCCGCTTTTGTGCAGTGATGTGTTTTTAATGCCATCATTACATGAACCTGGCGGCATTTCACAGCTTGAAGCACTTGCATGTGGATGTTTGGTTGTTGCACGTGCAACAGGAGGTCTGCGTGACACCGTAATTCCCATACGCATGAAAGATTCATCTGTTGAAGGTAATGGATTTTTATTTTCTGATTTTACTCCTGTATCGTTCTATGATGCTATGCAACGCTGTGCAGAATTCTTCCGTACCAGCGATGATACAACAAAAGCACTGGCACGAAAAAATGCCATGCAATCAGTCTATTACTGGGATAAACCGGCAAAAGAATATATTGATGTCCTGTATTCACATAAGGAAATTGTAAGGGTAGTATAAAATAAAAGAGCCTTCCACAAACACCATCAGTACAAGTGGGAGGCCCTGGAGTGTAAAATGATCTGGTAATTTAATCGGAAGGGTAATGGTAAAACTTGAATGTTTTATTGTGTTATGAAAAAAAAATATATTATTGCAGTAATTTCATTATGGATACTATCCTGCGCCTCAAATGATAAAGCAGAGTTGGGGAATATTGTTGGCTCTATCAATGGACAGCCGGTTATACCCTATGCTGCTAACAAACTCTACATTTCACCATTTACGAATCAGACCGGTATCCCGGGCTATGAAGAAAAGATAAAACAGCGTATAATGGAAAAAATAATAACAGGTGGCAGGTTAGCGATAGCTCCAGTACAGGCTGATAGCGATGTAATATTGACAGGCACCATTCAGTCATTTCAGGTGCAGCCAATTGTGATTGACAGTGCAGGAATAATTAAAAAAAAGCGATTATTACTAATTACTGTGATAAGTTTAATCAATGCACAGACAGGAAATTACATTTTTCGCAGTATCACCGTACAGGCATTTAAAGAGTTTTCGGACATTGAAGCACCTGTTACACCAATTACCATTGCTCAGGATGAGGTGGAACAGGTTTTAGCTTCACGGATTGCTTTACAGGTTGAAACAGGCTGGTACACTTCTCTTAAAACAGGAGTGGAAAAAGGAAGGAAATGATATGGCATCAAAGGCGCTCATGGCTAACGACCTGAAATCTGTCATTCAAAAAGAGCTATCACATTTATACTGTTTTTGTGGAAACGATGAAAACCAGAAAGAAGAAGCGGTTACACTCATTGCATCACAACTCTGGAAAAATAGTAAACCTCAAGATTATAAAATTACCACATACTTTGCTGAAGATTCGCTTGAACAGGCTCTTGCTGCCATAGCATCCGTTTCCCTTTTTGACGATACTGTTTTATATATAATCAAACATTGTGAGCAGGTAAGCGGTTCAAAAAAAATTCATACTATGGTACTTGACTGCATTAATAATCTGCCCAACTCAGTCTTCGTTATTTTTGATACTCAGGAGAACAAGCTGCCCTCATTGCTTCCTTCACAAATCCATCCACACATTCCCCTTATTCAGTTTTACAGACCATTTGAAGAAAACTGCAAATCTTATATACTGAAAAAGTGTAAGGATTTATCATTAACTATCTCACATGAAGCAACAGAACGTCTTGTTGAATTAACTGCAAGTAACATTAAAGAGATTGATGATATTCTTACCACCATATCATTTTCTGGACATACTGATATCTCAAAAGAATTCCTTGAAGGTTTTGTCATTAATGAAAGAGAAGCAATAGAGTTTGAATTCGTTGATTGCTTCTTTTTAAAAGATAAACGTGCGTGGGACCTTCTTTTAGAAGCCATTGAACGTAATATAAGTCAAATTTTGTTAGTATCCCTTTTATTTAATCATGCACAAAAATTAGAACATTTTCATATACAAACAGCAAAAGGCGTTCAGTTTGAGTCACTTATGAAAGAATTGAAGATATATGGAAAAAGGCAAAAAGTGTTTGCCAAACAGGCATCTATCTATACCCTTGATAATGTTAGAAAATTAATCGCAATGTTATATACTTATGATATACAGCTTAAAAGCTATCACTCAGGAGGCTTTCCTCAGGAAAATCCCCTATTAGACCTTTTATTGCAAATTTCTATGTGATGGCACTGTATCTATGGATCTGCTCCAAACAATAATTGAAAATAAGGAAAAATTCATAGCGTTTAACAACGAAAAGTTTAAGCGCTTTCAACAGCTTATTCCCAATCCCGCAATGCGTCGAATTGTAAACACCATCCCTTTTTTACTCTGCATCAATAATAAAAAGATGCCCGGTTACGTTGAAGGTGACGTCCCTTTAGGAATAAAAAATTTCAAACTTGATGAAGACACCAAACGCTATTTGCATGGACGTTATCCTGGTATTACCTTCCACGATTTTGAACGTGGCGATTTTATCAAGATGTTTGCTGTTATGGGTAGTGTTGGCACAGTAGCATATAATAAAAAATCAGACCTTGACTACTGGGCATGTATTCATAAAAACACTGTATCAAAAGAAGCATTCGATAATTTTAGAAAGAAAGTAACCCTTGTACAGGAATGGGCTTCAAAAGAATTAGAAGTGCCCGTACATATATTTATTAACGATATTGAAAGCGTTAAAAATAATATCTTTGCTGAAGACGAAGAAGAAGCATTTGGCACTACTGTTGGCGCAGTTCTGAAAGATGAATTTTTCCGAAGTTCAATTATCATTGCAGGCAAAATTCCTTTCTGGTGGGTTGTTCCAAGTTTCATCAAGGATGATGAATATGAAGCATTGTACAATCAACTCCCTGATGAAATGAAAAGGGATGATTTTATTGATCTGGGAAATCTTTATGAAATATCCAAGGAAGATTTTCTGGGCGCTGCTCTTTTTCAGATAATAAAATCGCTGGGTAACCCTTTTAAATCCATTTTAAAAATTGGAGTTCTGGAAAAATATCTGTTTGGAAAAAGTGATTCACCACTGTTAAGCCAGAAGGTTAAAATGCATGTACTGCTCAGCCGTCTTACCAATTCAATACTGGATGCCTATCTTTTGATGTTTGATGAAGTTTATGATTACTATAGCCAGACAATGAATGACCCTGCCATACTTCAAATATTAAAGCAAAACCTTTATTTAAAAATTGACCCGCAGCTATCCAAATATGTGGGGATAAAAGATAAAAAGAATATTCCCTATAAAGTAGCTGTAATGTTCAAGTATGTCCATGACTGGAACTGGAATATTAAGGTTATTCAGGATATGGATAACTTTGACAACTGGGACTTCCAGCGAGTAATGCATTTCTGGGATGCAGTAAAAAAATTCATGCTGATCAGTTATCAAAAAATATCATCACAGTTCAGTACCCTTAATCTGAAACAACAAATATCTGAAACTGATTTTACATTATTATCACGAAAAATAAAATCACATTTTTCGGTAGAAGAAAATAAGATTGATAAGCTTATAACATTCAAAGACACTCCTGCCGAACCAATTTTATATATTGAACCCGTTAACGAAGGTATACGTGAAGTTAAGTGGCGGCTATTTAAAAGAAACCGCAGCGAAAAAAATGTGTTCACTACCACCACATTGCGTACTGAAAGCGATCTGGTTAAGCTATTAGTATGGTTAACGGTAAATAATGTTTATGACCATTCAGTGACCCGAGTTAATATTCAGTCCGGATATGTACGCATTAACCAGAATCTTGTTGTTGAACTGCTAAACCAGCTATCACAATTTTTTTCCGAAAAAGGGAAAATTAAAACCAAATACTATCTCAAACCAGCTTTTAACATGCTGCAATGTATTATTCTCAACTTTAATAATGATGCTGCGGAACATTTAGATTCATTATACCATGTCTATTCAACAAGCTGGGGCGAACAGTACATCAAACAATACTTCAATATCATTGATATTGCACACATACTTCAAAATATCCTTAAAGACGGTCTTGAATTAAAACTCCCCTTTGACGATTATTGCCTGATAAACAGCCCGGGTACCCACAAACGCTTTTGCAAAAATTTCATACAGCTTTTTAGAGAATCATATAACGCCATAGTTCACAGCCCTACCCCACACAGCCGTTTTATTGGCGAGCTTGAAGGCCTGTATTTTACTGCATTACGTAACAATACCATTGAAGTTCAGGCATTTGATCATATTGTAAAGGTATTAACAACACTGACATTAAAACCAGGTATAGAAGCTCATTATACATTCTATGGTGATTCATACCATCTGCAGGTGCTGCAGGCATTGTATAACAAACGACTTAAAAAAGGGATTACAATTGGTTATCTTGAAGACAGTGATAAATTGCATGTTTATGTAATTAATGAAAAAGGTAATATTTTTACTTTCTTTGCACCAAAAAATATAAAAAGCGTCTTTCTATATCATATCTATGGATTTTGCACAAACGTCCTCAAACGATTGCCAAGCAGTGTAAGGGAAAGCGAGTCCAGCATCATCTGCTATGGTGCTCAGGCCGACCGTAGAGGTGGTATCAGCCTTATTGATGAAACCGGTAAAATACATGGTGATTATCTACTGAATTTTACAAAATCCAAAGCTCTTCGTGTTCAGATAGCTCGCCATATGGGGAATGAAATTTTTTACAACTTTATATTTCCCGACAATGTAACTTCCGGATTTATGACAATTAAAGAACTTTACAGCGTAAAACGTAAAATTATTGAGTTAAAAAATATGGGAATGCCGGTATATCCTTATATTGGTGAACTTGTCTTTAATGATCTGAATCAAAAAGAAATATTATTAGGATCAAGCATATATTTTGTGGAAAAATATAAAATAGAACTCATGCTGCAGCGAACAAAAGCATAGAAAAACTCAATATTCTCCACCAGGGAAATTATCCTTAAAAAAGCGTATTTTCTTTTTCTGGGTTTCAACTTCCTGCTTATTGATTGTACCTTTTTCCAAAGCTATATCCAGTAATTTTACTGCTGTATCGTCCTCATCTTTTTTTGCTTTATCTTCATCATCCTTCTGTAACGTTGCTATCTTTCTATCAATATCATCCTGCGTTAACATCGAAAATTCCTGTTCTTCCAGTTCTACTACTGTGTCTTTAATTTTATTTTCCTTTGGCTCTTTCTTTTTGGAGGTTTTCTTTTTTGGTTCAGCAATTAAAGCTTCACTAACTTCTTCCTCTTCTGGTTGCAAATTGGCTGGTGGATTTGCTATTTTTAACTCTAAAAGTTTTATGCGTTCACCCAATAAAATGTTTATCTGCTTTTCAATGGTTATAAATATAGGCTGAGTAAATGATTTATTCCTTTGCAAAGACTTTTCCAATTTTCTGAGTTCACGAATATCCTGGTCTATCATTTCAATTCTTTTAAGCACATGGATAACTTTCATAATCAAACCTCAAAAGTAATGTTAAGTTATTTAGTCTGTAACACAATCACCGGCAACACCATTGTGGTTGTTATACGCTGTGCATTAAAAAGTTTATAATACACCGCTAAAGTAATGTACATTAATTATAACATTAATGTCAATAAACTTTTAATACTGGAAAAGATTTTACTAATTAAAATAAACAGTCTGGTCATCATCCACTGCAAACTGCAACCCGCAATCAGGGCATTTAAATTTACCTGGTGAACTTATCCGTACCATTGTTCTACAATCAGGACATTCAATCACCAATGGATGTTCAAACACCATGGAGGTCATGGCAACTGGTTTTGTTTCCGTATATGTTTCTTTTTTTGGGCTTTCTTTTGATGACACCGGTTTTTCAATAATTTTTACGCCTGTATCTTGTACTGCTTCCATTGCTTCATCCAATGAATTATACCGTTTTACCGGAAGTGCAATGATATCAATCAATGTCATTATCTCCTTATTACAATAGCAGAGCACCACCACACCGCCACCAGATTCAACCACCCTTTGTGCATACATTAATGCGCCAAACCCTGTTGAACTGATATAGTTGAGCTTTGAACAATCAATGATTATAGCATTGAATTCCTTTTGAAGTGTTGCAATATACTCTTCAAACTGCACTGCATTGGTATGATCAATGTACCCCTCAACAGTAACTATCGCTACTGAATCCTTTACTGTATGCTGAATGAACATTTCAGTCTACTCCTTCACCGGTATGGCTTCTTTTATTATGGAGCGTATCTGACTAGACTTATCATGTATGTGAGCACTGAATTCTTTAACTTCTTGCAATACCCTTTTTTGTTTAATAAATAAAACAATACCAGTACAAAGTGAAAACACCAGTGCTGCCCCACAAATTATTATAAGCATATACAACAGTTCCTTATAATAACTGTTCATCATATCATAGATAGGGGTTTTGACAATAATACAATTAATGGTGCCAATGGATTTGCCCTTAGCATATACAGCCTTTGTTACCAGCCAGCTGTTAGTATTGATATCTTTATATAAAAACTGCTGTATATACTTTCTGATAATTGTTGTAAATGGCAAAGGCAGGTCAGGAACAAAATAATTAAAGATAAAAAGTTCTCGGGATTGTTTTGTATGAGGATACAGAATCATATCGATATTGTAATAAAACTCATCATTGGCAATGTTCCCTTTAAGCTCTTTTGTTTTTTCTGTGTCAGAATGGGCAATTATTGTGCCATTATCTAAAACAAAAAAGACTTCTTTTATTCCTTTAATGTTTTTTGATTCCTGTATGAGCGATAGTAACTGGTCAGTAGACCTGGTTGCATATGCCAGCTCTGCAGCATCAGCATATGTTGTAATCAACGTTTTAGAAACATTTTTTGCCTGTATTGTAAACTCATCTATTTGCGATACCAGTTGCCTGTATTTATAACAAAGGGCACCAGATGAAGCTAGTATTGCTATAATAAGAAATAGAACTAAAACATATGCATAGGGGAACTGTACTTGTTTATCGTTTTGCATAATTATTCACTGTGCTTTTAAAATACCTTGCAATATTTTATACCATAGATGTACTGTTAATCTGCTTATGATAGCAATCAAACTATAGAAACATGATACTACGCATTTTTATATTTATCGGATAATAATGCGTTGATATGTATACTTTTTCACTGGAGAAAAGGACGATGGCAATTAAAGAAGAAATCCTGGAAGAATGGAATTGGGAACAGGGAGTCCCAACAGGTAACCCTGTAGCAAGGAGCATTGCCCACAAACAGGGCATTGCACATGAAGGAGTACATTTATGGGTGGTGCGTACACAACCCCAGAAAGAGATACTCTTTCAGATGCGTGCATCACATAAGGATATGTACCCGGATTATTTAGACATTACCGTAGGAGGTCACGTGCCTTTTGGACTTACCAGTAATAAAATTCAGAAAGAAGCATATGAGGAAATAGGAATTACGTTTGATGAAAAACAGCTTATTGATTTAGGCTATTACCGGTATGAAGAAATTAATGATCTTCTTTTCCACCGCGAATTCCAACGTGTTTACCTGCTTCTATCAAATAACCCTCTTTCTTCATATTCGTTCAACGATAATGAAGTGAGCAGTATTTACGCCGTGCCACTGGATTACTGCAAAAATCTTTTTATCAAGGATTACTCTGTAACAGTTGAATCATTTAACGGAACGGATACTATTGTTACAACAATATCAAAAAAGGATTTTCACCCTCTACTTTTTGCACCTTCGATGGAACGTTACATGGAAATACTATTTCAAGCAATTGATGAGCTTTTTACAAAAGGCACAGTGAGTGTTTCAATGTCTTAGGTTAATTGTACAGCAATGAGTGTACCTACTATTTCATATAAGGAAACCCTTGTATGGGAAAATCCCATTTATGTTGATGTCCGTGCTCCAGTTGAATTTGTAAAGGATCATATCCCCCATGCTATCAATTATCCACTCTTTAATGATGTTGAACGAGCATACATTGGGACGTTATACCATACTCAGGGCAAGGAAAAAGCACTTCTGGAAGGCGTGAGCATTGCCTCATTAAAGCTAAGAGATATGTTATCGTTTTTTTCTACTTTAAAAGAACACCAGGTTATCATTTACTGTTACAGGGGAGGAATGCGTTCGGAATCAGTTGTATCATTATGTAATTCCATAGGATTTTCTTTTTATAAGCTTTATGGCGGTTATAAAGAGTACCGCCACTATGTCAGGGACTATCTTACAGAATATACATTCACCATGCCAGTTTTTACTCTATACGGTCTTGCCGGATCAGGCAAAACGAGAGTACTCAAAAATATTCCATATTCAATAGACCTTGAACATTGCGCAGGCAACAGGAGCTCTCTTTTTGGTAGTTTAGGTATGCCCAATCACACGCAAAAATATTTTGAGAGCCAGTTAGTCCAAGAACTACGAACTATTGAATCATGGAGATATTGTATTTTTGAAGGAGAATCACGAAAGATTGGCAACTGCCATATCCCACATTGTGTTCTTAATTCTTTGCAAAATGGGAAAGCTATATGGCTTGAAACACCACTGGAAAAAAGAATCCAGCATATTTATGATGAATATATGCCATTTATACGTGAAGAAATATTATTGCCAATATTAGATAAATTACAGCCAACAATGGGAAAAGCAAAAACAGCCTATTGCAAACAACTGTTCAAGCAGGGCAATATACATGAACTAATAGAATTTTTGCTACTGCATCATTATGACCCAGAATATCGACATAGTACAAAGAATATTTCTTTTATGGCCCATATTCTTTTCAAGGATCCAGTGACTACTGCTTCTGAAATTGATAGTCTTATTGAAGATATGCTTTCAGTATAATATCTTTTTTTTGTTGACTACAATAATAAAATTTTGTATTGCTTATAGTAACATCGTAATTACTGTATTGTAAACATAGAACACAATACAAATATCAAATTGCAGGAGGTCATTAGTCATGAAAAAATTATCTGTATTGATAATAACAATGCTTTTGGGTTTTGTTGCCTGTGGGGGCGGTGTCCAGTATCAGGATGCAAGTAAAGCTGAAGGCTCAAGAGAATGGGGGCCAAAAGAAATTAAAATGACAGTCAACAAAATGGTTGAATCAATGTATAAATTTTTAAAAGAAGAATGGAAAAAACCTGCTTTTATTGAAGTGAAACAGATACGCAATAAAACATCAGAGCATATTGACACCCAGATGCTTGCTGATGAAATAACAACAAACCTTATTAAACGCCGTATAAAATTCATTGACCAGTCATTGACTGCTGATGCTATCGCCGAAATGGAAAAAGGTATGACTGGTATGGTTGACCCGGAAAGTGCTATCCCCGTTGGCGAATTAAAATCACCCAACATGTATTTAACCGGTGAAGTACGAGAAAATGTTCGTACAGTGGGAAGTAAATCAGTCCAATACCTTGTAGTAACCCTCAAACTCATAAACTTGAAAACACAGGTAGTCGAATGGCAGGATCAGCAGGAATTTTTAAAATCAGCCAGTAAAAAGAAGATAACATTCTAACTTTGAGGAATTTATATGATGCGTAAAATAAAGTCCCTGTTTGTTGTAATTTTCCTTATAGGAGTTGCTGCATGCGCCAGTTACGATTATAACAAGCAGATAGCTGAGGTTGAAAAAATGTTTTATGAGGGGCAATACAAAGAGGCAGCTCGCAAATTGCTCCCTATGGTTAATACAAAATCAAAAGATCAGCTTCTTTATATGATGGAATGCGGCTTAATGCTTCAGGTTGCAGGCGACTATGAAAACAGCACAAAAGTACTGACCGAAGCAGCTAAAATTGGTGATCAGATAACAGTAAGCTTGAGTAAACAAGCAGCGTCATTACTTCTCAACGAAACAACCACTAATTACAATGGTGAGGACTTTGAACGAGTTCTTATCCACATGTACCTTGGCATAAACTATCTTATGCTCTCAAAACCCGATGAAGCCCGAGTTGAGTTTAAAAAAGTCAATGACATGCTGCGTGATATAAATGTAACAACCGGTAAATCCTATAAGCAGAATTTAATGGCAAAATACCTGACAGCTATTGCATTTGAACTGAGTGCAGATGTTGATAATGACATGAATGACCGTGAATTTGCATATATCGAGTACAAGCAAATTTATGAACTCAATCCTGCATTATCAATGGTATACCGCGATCTTCAAAGGCTTGCAAAACAGTTAGGGGATACGGAAGATTATAATAGTTGGATAGGGAAATTTGGCAAACAGGATGTAATCCCTAATAATGCAGGAGAGCTTATTGTCATAGTCCAGAATGGGAAAGGTGCTATCAAACAATCTCGTGGACCACTTTTATCTGATCAATCAATGAAGGCCACTATTCAGGTAACTCTTAATGGGATGTCTTTAGCTGAAGGTGTTACCGTTGCCGGAGTACTACTTGCACTTCATAATGCTGAAAACCCTATACCAAAATTTGTAAAACGGGGCAATAATATCAATTTTCTTATCATCAATGCAAATGG
>JARYLT010000060.1 GCA_029907515.1 Spirochaetota bacterium
TAAGGAATTAAAAATTTTGAATATCTGAATTAAAAGGGAATAATAATGTCAAATTTTATTACCAATGATCAGCCTAAAAATTTATTAAAAAGGTTGCAGCAATTAATTGCTGTCAGTGAAGAATTAAAATTTCTTGTAGGTTTTTTTTATTTTTCAGGAATTAAAGAATTATATGAATCGTTATTACAAAACTCACAGTTAAAACTGAATATACTGGTTGGATTGAATGTTGATATTGTTAATTACCAGCTTGTTGAATGTACAGATGCCAGTGATAAAAATCTATCAAATGCAGGAATTGCTGGCAGGTTTTTCCAATCAATTAAAAATTCAATAAATAATGATGAATTTGATACTGAGGAATTTTACAAGCAGATAACATTTTTTAAACAATTAATAAAAAATGGCAATTGCATTATACGCAAAACAATAAAACCCAACCATGCTAAATTATATATTTTTAAATTAAAGCAGGGCCAGGTTAAGCGTTCTTTATTTATTACTGGAAGCAGTAATTTAACACGAGCAGGGTTGGTTGACCAGAGTGAATTTAATGTTGAGATATCTGATTATGGAATTGAAGAAGCTGAAAAATATTTTGATGATTTATGGAATAAGGCAGTAAAAATAACTGAAGATGAAGTAAGAAAACAACAATTAATTTCAATACTGGAAAACGACACTTTTATTAAAGAAATAACCCCTTTTGAAGCATATTGCCTTGTTGTAAAAACATACCTTGATTCATACGAGGCAGTTACTATTGGTGATTATTTATGTAAAATATTAGATAAAAATGGCTATACACCGTACAGGTATCAATTAGATGCGGTAAGTCAGGCGCTGTCGATAATCCAGAAACATAATGGTGTTATACTGGCTGATGTTGTTGGTTTAGGTAAAACCATCATTGCCTGTGCCATAGCAAAGCAATTAAAAAAACGTGGAATTGTCATATGCCCACCTGGACTTGTTGGTGACACCAATAAAACTGCTGGTTGGAGTAAGTATTTAGAGGATTTCCAGCTTTTTGACTGGGAAGCCCGGTCGTTAGGTGATCTAGAAAATGTTCTTGAATTTGTTAATGGACACGAAGATATTGAAGTGATAATTATTGATGAAGCCCACCGATTCAGAAATCAGGATACCCGTGCGTATGAGCTATTAAAAAATATATGTCGCAATAAAATTGTAATAGCACTTACCGCAACACCATTTAACAATAAACCAGGTGATATTTTTTCTTTGATAAAATTATTTGTTACCCCAAAAAAATCAACGGTAACACTGGATAATAACATTGAATATTTGTTTTCAGAGTACAGAAGATATTTTGACAGGTTAAGCTACATAAAGCGGTATTATAACAGTTCTGATAAACAAAAACGTGAAAGAGCAAAAGTACAATATAAAATGCTATTTCGCGATACTTCCATTGATTTAAACAAAGTTAATCGTGCAACACATCGTTTAGCACAGGAAATACGTGAAGTTATTGAACCAATAACAATACGACGTAATCGCATCGATTTACAAAAAAATCCGTATTATAAAGATGAAGTTAAGCAATTATCAAAAGTATGCGATCCAATTGAATGGTTCTATGAACTATCGCAACAACAATTACAATTTTATGATACGGTTATTCAACAGTATTTTGGCGATACAGACGATGGGGGATTATTTAAAGGAGCTATCTACCGCCCATTTGTATATGAAGAAGGTGAATTGCAGAGTGACCTGGAAGAAGCTGAAAATGAAAACCAGATGGAAAAGAACCGTGAGTATTTTCAACAGATGAACTTATTCCACTTCATGAGACGCTTGCTGGTTAAGCGTTTTGAAAGTTCATTTGGGGCTTTTAAGCAAAGTATTGAAAATTTTAAAAAGATTCATCAGGATGTATTACAGTTTATTACTAAAACGGGGAAGGGCAATCCACTCAATGGGGAATATATTTTAGACAGGGCATTACTTGAAAAAATTTATGATCTTGATCTTGATGAAATTGAAGGCTATCTCATTCAATATGAAGAGCAGATTAATGCAGGAGTATTGCCAAAAAAACATAAACGATATAAAATAAAAGATTTTAAATATGCTAAAGAATTTATTGATGATATACAGGCGGATATAAATCTATTTGATACAATACTGGAAGAACTTGATACATTAGAACTTGTTAATAATGATCCAAAATTGGAATGTTTAATACAAAATATACAAAACGAATTTTCAAAAAAGCCCAAAAACAATGAACCAAAGCGGAAAATTGTAATATTTTCAGAATTTAAAGATACCGTAAAATATGTGGAAGAAACATTGAACAAGGCTTTTAATCAACGGGTGCTGGTTGTTGCTGGCGACCTGACACCATCAAAGATTCAATCCATTTATAAAAACTTTGATGCCAGTTTTAAAAATCAGGAGGATGATTACGATATATTGTTGTGCACAGATAAAATTTCTGAAGGTTTTAACTTAAATCGTGCAGGTATGATTATAAATTATGATATACCCTGGAATCCTGTACGGGTAATTCAAAGGCTTGGACGTATCAACCGTATAAGTAAAAAGGTTTTTGATGAGCTATATATAGTAAACTTCTTCCCTACTGAAAAAGGCGCTGAGATAGTTAAATCCCGTGAGATTGCACAAAATAAAATGTTTATGATTCATAATACCCTTGGTGAAGATGCCAAGATATTTGATATAGATGAAGTACCAACACCTGCAGAGCTTTACAATAGACTACAGCAAAACCCAGAAACAGGTGAAGCCGAAAGCTTTTATACAAAGATGCTTAATGTTTATTTACAGCTTAAAGAGCAATATCCAGAAGTCATAAAAAACCTACATAACCTGCCACGGAGGATAAAAGTTTCCCGCAGGAGCAATGTGGATGAATTGCTGGTATTTTTTAAGAAAAATAGATTATATGTGATGCAGTATGATTATAATGAAAAAGAAATACGTCAAACGTCGCTTGAAGAAGTGCTGGAGCGAATACAATGCAGTATACATGAAACATCGTTACCCATTGATGAACGATTCTGGAGAGCGTATGAGGAAATTAAAAATGCAAGAGAAAATACAGGTGGACCATCAAGTGAACTTAGCCTGTACAGGCGGGCATTGGGTAAACTAAACTTTCTTATAAGTAATAACGACGTTGAAGAGATAAATCAATACAAAGAATTCTTGATGCTATTACGAGAAGACATACTTGATTATGGAACACTTTCTGAGTATACATTACGCCGCATAGCTAACTTTAAAACCGATTTTAAAAATGAAAATGAAAAGCAGCAATTGCTGGGGGACATTGATTTATTGCGTTGTGAGCTTGGCGATAGTTACCTTGTAAAAGAAAAATTTAAACATAACGGTTTGCAAAAAGAAATCATTATTGCTATTGAAAACAAAATAGTGAAAGAGGAATAGTATATGACTACTTCTATACTTAAAAATATTATTAATAATTTTAACCTGAATTTATTTGAAGAATTTTTCAGGCAAAAAAACGATAACTATGAACCTGTTGAACATGAACTGTCACAATTTGATAATGAATTATTTAGTAATGTAAAACAGTTGGGGCGGATGCAATGTGGTAATGTTGACGTTGCAGTTTTTTCGTGTAGGGTTGAAAAAAATTTAACTGAGCGTAGCAGCAAGAAAGCCCAGTATATACTGGGGAAAAAGATATTGCGCCAGCTTTCACGGTATGCAGGTGGATTTTTTATTTTTTATGATGCCAATAGCAATTTCAGATTTTCATTCATTTACAGTTTACCACGAGCAGACGGCAGGCAGGATTGGAGCAATTTCAGACGATACACGTACTATGTAAGCAAAGACCAGACAAACAAAACCTTTAAGCAGCAGATGGCTGCAGGTGACTTCAATAGTATTGATTCAATAATTGATGCATTCAGTGTTGAAAAGGTTACCAGGGAGTTTTATCAGGAAATAGCCAACTGGTATTTCTGGGCACTAAAAAATGTTAAATTCCCGCAAGATGCTGAAAATGAACCTAATGGTAAAGAAATGGCAGTAATAAGGTTAATAACAAGATTAATATTTATTTGGTTTATGAAAATCGAAGGTTTAGTACCTGATCAACTATTTGATGAAATATTTATTAAAGATATTTTAAAAAATTATAAACCAAATAATGATGATTATTATAAAGCAATTTTACAGAATTTATTTTTTGCCACATTAAATACAAAACAAGAAAATAGGCGTTTTAGAAGTAATATAAGGGGTCATAAGGGGTACAATCCAGATTTTGGTAACAATTATGTTTATAGATATGAGGATCTTTTTAAGGAAAGTGAAAAAATAATTAAAGAATACTTTTTGCAAATACCATTTTTAAATGGTGGATTATTTGAGTGTCTAGATCATAAATCAAAAGATGAATTGAGATATATTGATGGATTTACTGACGTGGTAAAACACCAGCCAAAAATTCCAAATTATTTATTTTTTTCAAATGAAGAAATCGTAGATCTTAACAGCGATTATGGAACAAAAAATAAGAAATATAAAGTTAGAGGTTTAATGAACATTTTTAGATCATATAATTTTACTATAGATGAAAATACTTATGATGATGCTGAAGTTGCACTTGATCCAGAATTATTGGGTAAAATATTTGAAAACCTTTTAGCAAGTTATAATCCTGAAACTGCTAAAACAGCACGCAAAGAAACTGGGAGTTATTATACACCACGTGAAATTGTTGATTATATGGTAGAACAATCATTGCGTGAATATTTTAAGGCTAATATGCATTCAATTAATGATAAAGTATTAGATGAATTGTTTAGCCCTGTTAATGAAAGTAAATACATAAATTTAGATGAATATACAAAAAAATCACTCATTGAATTAATATACAATTTAAAAGTAGTAGATCCTGCTGTTGGTTCAGGCGCTTTCCCAATGGGAATGTTACATAAGTTGGTATTCTTACTTCAAAAATTAGATCCTGACAATGAACAATGGAAAACCATGCAGATTGAAGATGTAAAAAGAAACATTAAGGATCCTACGCTGGCAAGTAAGTTCATAAAACAAATAGAAGAAAAATTTGCTGAAAAAAACGATGATTATGGAAGAAAATTATATTTAATAGAAAAATGCTTATATGGAGTAGATATTCAGCCAATTGCGATAGAAATAGCACGATTACGATTTTTTATTTCATTGTTAGTTGATGAAAAAATAGATAAAAATAAAGAAAATTATGGAATAGAACCCTTGCCTAACCTGGACTTTAAATTAATACAGGGTAATAGTTTAATAAACAGTTTCCATGATATAGATTTACGATATAATGAAAGTATACAAGCATTAAGGGAAAAATTAAATCCTAAAATTACTAAGCTTGAAACATTAAAACACCAATACCAATATGCTTACGATGTAAAAGATAAAAAGGATTTAATGGAATCTATAGAAAATTCAATCCTTGATATATTTTTAACACATCTTGAAATATATTATCAAGATGATTTATCATTCATTAAAAACTCTTTTATTTTTGAAAATAAAGAGCAAAAGGAAAGAGATTTAAAAAATTATTATAAACAAAAAGGATTTGACATCGATAAGGCAATAGATGAATTAAAAGATTATATTGAGCTAACAATACCTAAAAATTTCTTTTTATGGAATATATTTTTTGCTGAAGTATTTAATGAAAAAGGTGGTTTTGACATTGTAATAGGCAATCCACCGTATATACAATTGCAAAAGGATAGAGGCAAATTGGCTGATGTATACAAAAATAAAGGCTATGAAACCTTTGACCGTATGGGTGATATTTATGTGTTATTTTATGAAAAAGGGTTACAGCTATTAAAAAAGGATGGAATATTGGCATATATAACATCAAACAAATGGATGCGGGCTGGATATGGTGAAAAATTACGGCGGTACTTAATAAAATTTAATCCATTGATACTCATTGACCTTGGACCCGGTGTATTTGAAAATGCAACAGTAGATACCAATATTTTACTTATTCAAAAATCAAGTCCAAACACCAATCGTCAATCAGACAATAATTCATTGAGTTCAGAATCTCAATTCAGTTTGAGGGCGTTAACATTAACAAAAGAAAATACTATTGATATTAGTAAACAGTTATATGAAAAGGGAGTTATAATAAGTAAACTTACCAAAGATGCCTGGTTTATTGGAAGTAGCGCGGAGCAAAAACTTAAAGAAAAAATAGAGCGTATAGGAAAGCCACTAAAAGATTGGGATGTGAATATTTATTACGGTATAAAAACCGGCCTAAATGAAGCCTTTATCATCACTACTGAAAAGCGTAATGAAATACTTGCTAACTGTAACGATGAAGAAGAACGAAAACGTACCGAAGCCATCATAAAACCCATTTTGCGCGGCCGCGATATAAAGCGTTACTATTACGAGTGGGCGGGGTTGTGGGTGATAGGAACTTTTCCAGCATTAGGTTTGAATATTGATGAATATCCTGCCCTGAAAAAATATTTTCTAGACAACTTTGATATAAGACAATTGGAACAATCGGGCAAAAAATATCCAGAACGAGGTTTTAATGCACGCAAAAAAACTGATAATGAATGGTTTGAAACTCAAGACACAATTGCTTACTACCCCGAGTTTGAGAAGGAGAAGGTGGTGTGGCAAAGAATTACACAAGAACCAACATTTTGCTTAGTTGAACCAAACGTATTCATACTTGACAGCATGGCATTCTTTGTAGGTAATAATCTTAAATATGTAATGGCTTTATTGAATTCCAAACTAATCTATAAATATGTTAACATGGTTGTTCATCAATATGGATTTACAGGTTTTAGACTATCAAACCAGTATGTTGAAATTATACCTCTTCCCCCCATCACACCTGCTAATAAGTCAATTGTACTGCAAATAGAGGTCATTGTGGATAAGATACTTGCAGCAAAAAAGCAGGATAAAAATGCGGATATAAGTGAAAGGGAGAGGAAAATAGATAGGTTAATGTATTCGCTGTATGAATTAACAGAAGAAGAGATAAAGATAATTGGAAAAAATTTGAAATAAAGGTTTTAGTATGATAACAAAAATTTCATTAAAAAATGTCGCTACCTTTCAAAATGAAATTTTAATTGATGACTTAAAAAAAATCAACTTCTTTTATGGTTCCAATGGTACAGGCAAAACTACTATTTCAAAGGTAATGGCTAACCCTGGAAATTATAACGAATGTAATGTTGAATGGAAGAATAATAATAAACTTAAAACAATCGTATTTAATGAAGATTTTGTAAGAGAATATTTTTATGAGAAAGATGCTCTCCAGGGAATTTATACAATTGGAGAAGAAGCAAAAAATATTGAAGAACAGATTAAAAACAAAAATAGTGAGAAAGAGAAGATTCAAAAGGAAATTGATAACTTAAATCACACTATTCAAGAAAAAAAGAATGAAGAAAGTAAAATTTATAATGAGTTAAAAAAAAAATGTTGGCAAACTGGTTATCAGGAATTACAAAATGATTTTGATCAATTCTTTACTGGTTATAAAAAAGACAAAGAAAAATTTACCAATAAAATTTTAGAAGAAAGTAATTCAAATCACTCAGATATATTGGAGTTGGAAACACTAAAAGAAAAATATAATCTTTTATATAATAAACAAGCAACAAAAGTAGATGAATTACAGCTTATAGAAACTAAAACCATAGAATATTTTGAAAATAATCAAAATATTTTACAGATTTCCATCATTGGTAAAAAAGATGTTGATATAGCCAAGATGATAGAAAAACTTCATAATCATGATTGGGTAAGTCAGGGTAAAAAATATTATGAAGCCAATTATGATGAAGAAAAAAATGCATATATATGCCCTTTTTGCCAGCAAACTACTTCTGATTCATTTAAACAACAATTAGAAGAATATTTTGATGAAAGTTATACTGAAAATATTAATGAGTTAGAAAAATTTATTAATAGTTATAAAACTGCAACAAATAATATCATAGAAGCTTTCAATAATCTTATATCTAAAGAGAATAAATATCTTAATGAGAATAAAGAGACTTTAAATGATAAGTTTAATATTATAAAAGCTAATATACAAAAAAATCAAAAATCTTTAGAACAGAAACAGAATAATCCAAGTATAGCAATTTCACTTGAATCTTTTGTTAAACAATTAAATGATATTAATAACATCTTAAATGAATTTAACGAAAAAATTAAAGAACATAATTCTTTAATAGATAATAGAGAAAGAGAAAAGAAAAAATTAGAAAGACAAATTTGGAAGTTTATAAGTGTTAAATTAAAAAATGATATTGAAAATTACACAAAGCAAAAAAATAATATTGATAAAGCATTGGAAAATTTAAATAAACAAATAACTGATAAAAATAATAAAATTCAAACAATAACAGATGAAATATCTGAATTGGAGAAAAAGATCAAAAGTGTAAAACCAACGGTTGAAAATATTAATAAGTTATTATCTGGTTTTGGTTTTAAAGGATTTTCTTTAAAACCAACAGGCGATGAAAAACATTATCAGGTTGTACGGGGCGATGGCACTGATGCAAAGAAGACATTAAGTGAGGGAGAAAGAAATTTTTTAGTTTTTCTTTATTTTTATCATTTAGTGAATGGTGTCACAAACCCGGAAGAAAATATAAATGAAATTAAGGTTGTTGTTTTTGATGATCCTGTATCCAGCTTAGATTCAGATGTTTTATTTATTGTTTCTACGCTTGTGAAAAATATTTTGAATAATATAAGTAAAGATGAAGGTAACATAAAACAAGCATTCTTATTAACACATAATGCATATTTCTTTAAGGAAGTAACCTATATTTCATCAAGTGAATCTTCACTTAAAAAGAAAGGAGTTAAAATTTATTTCATTGTAAGAAAAAGAAACAATGATAGTTATATAGAAAAATACGAAACCAATCCAATAAAAACCTCATATCAGTTGTTATGGGATGATCTGAAAAAGATGAACATTGACAACATTTCAATACAGAATTCAATGCGTAGGATAATTGAATTTTATTTTAAATTTTTGGGTAATCTAAATGAAAATGATTTATTAAGTAAGTTTGAAGGTGAAGAGAAAAAAATTTGTAAATCTTTGATATCTTGGATTAATGCCGGTTCTCATGAGATTATTGATGATTATAATATTTCAATTTCAGATGAAAATATAGATAAATACAAAGGCGTATTTAAAAATATTTTTGAAAAGACAGGACATATCGAGCATTATAATATGATGATACAGAATGTGAGTAATGTTAAATAGAGGTGCTATCGCTAGTAGATAAAATCCTTGCAGCGAAAAAGGTAAGGATGGTTGGATTGAAAAATTATTCTCCCCAACCGGGTACCAGCGAGTGGGGAAAGGAAATTGGTGAATTGGTGTATTTGCTGTATGGGTTGGGCGAGGAGGAGATAAGGATAATTGAAGGAAATATTAAATAAAGGAGGAATGATATGAATAAACTTCTTTGTGAAGCTATAAAATCAAAAAAAATCATAAGATTTTACTATGAAGGATACGAAAGAATTGTTGAGCCACATGCTTATGGTATACATAAAGACACTGAGAACGAAGTTTTAAGGGCTTATCAAATTGGTGGTTATAGTTCTTCTGGCAAAATCCCAGTCTGGCGATTGTATGTTGTTTCTAAGATGATAAATATTATAATAACTGATGATTCTTTTGAACATCCAAGGCCTGATTATAAAATGAATGATTCAATGATGTCAAAAATATTTTGCCAAATTAACTAAGAAGCATCTGGGAAATAACAGAAAAAGGTCAGTAGTTTTTTGAGGATTATGGTATTTCTGATGATAAAAATACAACTGATAGTGGATAAATCCATCCAGCAAAACAGGTGAGGGTTCAAGATGTAAGGGTTCAAAATTTTGAAACCTTACCCCCTAACTGGATAACAGCGAGTGGGAAAGGGAAATGGAAGGGTTGGCATATGGGCTGTATAAATTAAATAATCAGGAGATAAAAATAATAAAAAAGGAATAATAGAATGAACAGCAAAGATAATAACAAATTCATCCCACCACACGGTGGTTATCAAAAACTTGCATCATTACAGATGGCTGAAATAGTGAATGATGCGACGGTACATTTCTGCAATAAATATATAGATAAATACTCACGCACGCATGACCAGATGGTACAGGCAGCAAGAAGCGGAAAACAAAATATTGCGGAAGGTAGTATGGTTTCCGGCACTTCAAAGGAATTCGAAATTAAGCTTATGGGTGTAGCCCGCGCGAGTTTAGAAGAATTGCTTAATGACTACAAAGATTTTTTAAGGGTGAGGGGCATACCATTGTGGGATAAAAATGATGAAAGAGCGTTGGAAATAAGAAAGATAGGTAAGAGGGTAGATAAGTCATATTTGTCTTATCAGACATATCTAGAGAGCAATTCCTTAGAGGTGGTTGTCAATACAATCATTTGTTTAATTCACCAAACCAACTATCTATTGGACAGGCAAATACGAAGTTTGGAAGAATTGTTCATTAAGGAAGGTGGCATAAGAGAAAGAATGTTAAAAGCAAGATTGAACGAAAGAAATATAAAAAAATAGTGTAAAACAATAAACCCATACATGAACTAACTGAAGATACATTACCCCCACTGCCGTTCTATCAAGTTGCGCGGATACGATTATTCACAGCCAGGTGCGTATTACATCACCATCTGTACGCAAAACCGCGCGTGTTTGTTTGGAAAGGTGGTTGATGGGGTAATTATATGTAACCGCAATTGAAAAATGAAAAAACCAAATTAATGCAAATAAAAAAATAGTTCAATGCTTAATGTCAATTTAAAATTCTAAACAAAGCATTTGTATATTATTTTCATCTATGGCCTTGCCAACTAAATAGTTTTTAGGTTGTGTTAATGAATTAAATACTGGTCCAGCAGGTTCATCATCAAACAAGCCAAAATTAATATATACATTATCTGCTTCTATTGGATTAGGGCAGATTGTGTTTGGTACAAAACCTATGAAATTCGCGTAGTTATTGTATTCGTTAATAACAAAACCATCAAATTTGCTATTAAATTGAAATGATAATAGTTTAGGATTATAATCTGTGTCAAATGTAAAAATCATATTATTATGGATATAAATAATAGATTTATCATAAAAATTGTAATTAAAAGTAAAACTAACTTTTTTTAGCAACGTTAAATCATCAAGATTTAATTTTATAATGTAATGATAAGAACCCATACCAGCGCAAAAAAAGTATTTATTAGACAAAGGAAGTAAAATATAGTAAGAGCCAATGTTAATGTTAATAGCTTCGCTTATGGTGATTTCATATCCATTAATAGAAATTAAAGCAATATAACTACTATCATATAACATTATTAACTGAGAATTGCTTATCGGGATGATGCTTTTAAAAACTGGAATTGAATAAGGATCTCCCAGTGTACCATCATAAATCCGGGCTGTTATTCCATTTTTATCGTAAATTATTATTTTTTTACCATTCAAATAAACAACATTATGTAAATATACGACACTGCTATCAATTAAAACTTCACTGCCAATAGATAATAAACCGCTACCAACGTTTACACTTTTATATATTAACGAATTATCGGATTTTTTTATAACAACACCATCAATACAAGCTCTATATTCACCAACGGAAGAGGTAAGCACTGTTTTTGTGTCTTTTACAGATATAATTGTATCTTTAATCACCAAATAAGTTGCAGTTAAATAGCTGTTATTGCCAGCATCTTTATAAAAAATTATGCAATCTTTATATCCCGAGCCAGGTATTATAATTTTGATATTTGAAACTCCGGAAGTTTTAAATACTAATTTATAGTAAGGCACAATTTTGCCATCATTAACATTACATAAAATGGCTGTGCCATAATTATTGTTATCAGAATCACTATACGCAATGATGCATTTATCTATATCAAAAAAAGCAATATCAAGATTTGAACCGTTTACATTTATTGTAAAAGAATGTAGTAAATTAAGAAATACTGCTTTTGTAAGTTCTCCATTTTTCATGGTGACAACATCATATTTTTCCACCGTATTATCACATGGCAACTGACAACTACTAAATGGCATTTTGTTTTTACAGAAAACTCTTTTATCTAAGATATATACATATGTATTAGAACGAAACCCATATGCTAATATAATCTCATTGGGTTGTTCATTATATTCCTGGCCATATTCTAAACTGTAAAGAACAATATTTGTGTTGTGTCGGCGCATAATTTTTTGCTGGTAATCACCTTCAGGAGTATATGGCTCCTCAATCCATTGATGTTGCGCTACAATTGCACCATACCATGGATCTGGTAGTTGAAAATTCTCAATACCATCAAATTCCATCCTTCTACCTGAAGAATCATATGCAACACCAGGACTTACAGAAACGTTACCAGTAGAAGAAGGAGTAACCTCAAAACCATGCAGGATTCCATTAGAAATAAAATCCATTCCTCTGGCAACTATTTCCTTACCAATAGCTTGTTGCTCTTTAATAAAATCTTCCTGGAAAAGTTTACTTCCATTTGCAGGATATTCTAAACCTTCAATACCAATATAATTTTGATCCATTGACAATACCTCCTTTCACCAGATAAAATCACCTTCAGCACGTTGCTCAATGATAATAAAATCGTTTGAAGCAATGTTAAATTGATCTATAAGCTGTTTGATTAGTTCACGATTAATAGCAGCCGTTGATAAATCAGGTAAAATGGCTTTCCATATAAATTTTCCATATAAGCTATGGATACAAACACCTTCACCTAAAGGGGTAACACCAATAGTAAATACTGAATAATCGCTATATTGCAAAATTGAGGGTTCAACACCACATGTAATCATAAAAATACGTTTGATCAGTTTGACACTGCAATATTCAGACAATAATGATCTGTATACCTGAATTCTGGTTCTGAAATCATCAAGAGATTCACCAGGCAGTTGAACAAGATTGTAATGCTTTGCAACCTTACGTAAGGATTCAATATCCATGGATTGCAAAAAGATATTACTGTAAATATAATCAGCACTTTCAAACAAAGTGACAAAAAAAGCAGAAAGTGCATATAAAAGTTTATACCAGATACTGTGTTTCCCTTTACGTGTGATACTATTGCGCATATGTTGCCATAGCATTGAATCAAAATCAAAGTTATACCTCAGCATATTGAACCTTCAAAAAAGTAATTGTACCTAAAACCGGGAATGCATATTGTGAAACGACAAATCCATTATGTTCAAGGATATCAACTTTTTTAACACAGGTGTTTACAATTAATGATGATTTAATTTGATCTTCAATAATATCCTCTCCAAGGGTTAACGTGGCAAAATATGAATTTAATGCATTGAGCAGTTCCACATCATCAGGTTCTCTATCTTCATAGTAAACTTTAATGGTTGCATTCCAGGTAAAGATATCGATATCAAAAATAACCACATGCCATGCACCTGCAGGATCAATATCTTCGCTATTAAAATAATCCTGTATGATTTGTTTTTCTTCAGTAGTAGGTATTCCGTTTTGAGTTAAAAATGCAATACCAACTGTTCCCATTCCTACATATCGGGGAACAACAAGCACTTTTGATACAAATTCAAACTCAAGAGTTTTAGCTTCAAACCATGCTTTGGTTCCTTGCTGTAATGCTACATCGTGTTTATGTATACGTTCGCGTACTTCCTCGATTGTTTCTTTATTTCGGCCACCAGAAGTAGGTTCTTCATTGTACACAATATCAATACCTGGAATATCATGCACAAGTTGGGTGATAGTATCTGGTATGACATTATATATACTACCTTCATTAAGTGAAACAATAGGCAGGGATACGGTATAATACCCACGGGAATCCATTGGTGTTTGATTATTGATTACTCCAGCTTGCTGGATGATAAAGATTTTATCATCACTTGTTTTCACCATACTCAACTGGGGAATAGTAATCTCAGTAGTTGGTTGAGAACTGCTACCAATACGTACTGTACCACTTGCCTTAGCAGCCTGTTTCCATGGCGTCATTCCTCTGTCAGCAAGGTGCAGAACAAGTGCCTGCTCGTCAGCAGTAGATACAAAAATATTGTTATAAATTTCTAAAAGAACATCGGATAAAAACATATAAAAGGTACGTGCAATGGCTTCTATAATAGCACGCAATTTACCAACAACATTGAGATTAATAGAAAAAACTTTCCGCAATTCCGAATCATTATTAATTTCGTTTAGTATTTTTGATTTTATTTCGTCATATGTATACGATAACTTCATTGTACTACTCCTAATGGTACCACAAGATTATCAATGGTATTATTAGTGATTGTAATAAATGATACTGATGCAACAATATACCCATTGTTAGATGATATCGTTATGGTTATTGAATTCTTTTTTATCCGCGGATCACGACTCAAAATCCTGGTGAGTTCCTGCTTAATAAATAATTTTTCAATGTAAAATCTATTCTCAGATACATTAACACAATATAAAGCATTGCCCCTATCAGGGTGATCAGGATCATCAAGATATGGAAATTCTAATTCTTCTATAATGTCCTGAATAAGACAGTCAATACCGTATGCAGTATCTACATCACCACTGCCGGGTATAAAGGTTATATCACCGTTTTCCAATTTAATATCATCGCCTAAGACATTCATGATACCTTATTTTTCTGTGATAAAATTGCACTATTCCATTGAGGAGGGACAACTCCTGAAAGTGGAGGAGTAACTCCTGCTCCCCAGGCAATAATGGCAGACAAAGCCGTATCCACGCTTTGAGCCCATTGTTGTAATGCATTACCAAGGACCATAGGCTCAGATCCTTCACCAATAGTAACACCATCAGCAATCATGATATTACCATTTTGGGACTGTAAAGTAATATAGTCAGGGTATACTTCAAACTTTGATTGATTACATGTAATGGTACATTTACTGTGGGTATTGAATATTATTTTATCAATTTCTGAGTATTGCAGAATCACTGCCTGGTTAGGTGAATTATTAATATAACCAATAACAACGACACTATTAATTTTAGGAATAAGCACAAAAGTACTCTCTGAAATAGCTTGTAATGTGGCTATAAATTCAGGTGATTCATTAGCATATTGAACTACACGGGCAATTAATTGTGTTTCATCAACATATTTAACAATGGCACGGGTCAAAGTCATATCAATTTTTTGATGTAAAAAAGCTGCTTTTTGTATTGCCTCAATCAAAGTCATGATGCCTTTTTCCCTATATAAATTTTTTGCCTGAAACCATTGCTTCCATATTCTTTTTCAACTTTATCCACATAATAATAACCGTTCTTTTCGGGATATCTATCATCAGTAATTTTTACTTTTGTGCTATGCATTACACTCGGATAACCGAAGGTAATGATACTTCCCTTAAAACCATTGTATGTGATTTCATCATACAGTTCTTTTGCTCTGGATTTAATTTCATTTTGGGGAATGTCTTCAATATACATAGTTTTAACTCTTTGACCATTCCCATATTGAGCTGTATACACCATTCCGCTGCCATCAGTTTGCTCAGATATAAGAATAATTTTATCATACTCAGGATCAGGTGAAAAATATATATCATCTTCAATTACATTCTTGCCAAATGTGAATACAGGGATGCTTTTTTGTGTCATTGAAAATGGCTTCTCAAAGTGTAAAACACTTCCTACAAAGAAAACATCAAACCCACATAATGTTGCTAAATCTTTAACAATAAATCGCTTGGTTTTTGAAAAATAATTTCTGTTTTTAATTTTAATACCGGAATGTATATATCCGGTATCTATTGGGTATGGACTACAAATATACTTAATAATTTCACCACACGTCATGTTGGTAAATGTTTTAGATATTACTTCTCTCCTAAGAAAATAAAAGTAATCTTCTGCAATGATTGTAAATGGTTGCGTAGGAGATACCTCCCTGACAAATCCTTCAAATTCAAGATTCATACCATACTGAGTATAACCACACCAGAATTCAACCTTAGTACCTTCAGGAATTGCACGGTAGCTCAATCGTTTATATTTAGGCAATTTTATAGTTATTGTATCACCTCCTTCTCGACTTGAAGTCCAGTTTACCTGATTAACAGCAGGAAAATTGTATCCACCAATAGATAGTTTATGTGTTAAGCAGAGCACGCAATTTCTCCGCTTTAGTAAGATGTTCTTTTGACACAAGTGCAGGGATAATACAACTGTCACCTGGAATTAAATGTTTGTAATTGTTTTCAATGGCAATATCAATAAAAAACAATGATGATCCATAGTAACTTTTTGAAAGATGTTGATATGTATCGCCACTTTCTACAGTATGAATAATTGGCTCAGTATTAAGACCTACAATATGTATTGTTTTACCGGGAGGTATGTAATAAGGATTTTCCCCTAAAATATCCTTATTGGGATCATAGATGATTCTCCATAAGTACCATACATAGTAATACCGGATTGCTATTTTGTATATTGTATCAGAAGCTTTTGTTGTGTAGGTGTCAATGATGGTATACCGCATTACTCCACCTCTATATCAAATTCGCTGTCTGATAAAAATCTCAATGTCAGTATTTCGGTTGCTTCCATTCCTTTTGTTTCTGGATGATCAAAACTTTCAAAAATTACCTGCTGGATTCCATATAATTCTGTTTTTGGACATAAAATTCGAAGACTTTCTTCCATTTGCCACAAGGCAATAATTCTGTTTAATTCATCATATACCAAATCAAATGTTAACGATTGTATGACTGCATGAACGGTAATGATATAATCGTTAAAGCCTGCATATTCCTTAATACTTCCACTCCTGCCTGGTATAGAAGTTACTATAATATTTTTACTTCCACTTATATCTACAAGACAACCACATGGGAATTTATATGTACCAATAATAACCGGGACAAGTTCTTTGGATAAGGCTGACAAAGGCAATCCATGTATTTGTAATCCGTAATCAAGCATGAGAATACCTCATGATTTCCTGCATAATAGCTTGAGCCATAGCATTAGCAAGTGATTGCAGAGTACCATTTTTCGATTCATTTTGAATTGTTAAATTCCCAATTAAATGAGCCACATTAATGACGAAACTTGAAGCATTGCGATTTATTTGCGCAGAAGGTTTTGCCTGCATTGTTTCAACCGTTTTTTGCATATACGGAATTACTGCAACTTTTTTCTTTGCTTCTATTTCTATCCCGGTATTAAATGTTTTAATCAATGCCTGTCCTGAAAGAGTGAGTTTTGAAAAAGGTCCTTCTTTTGCGTCTGAATGAGGAAACAAATTCGCTATGGAACCAAAAACATCACGTATGCCATTTTTAAGTTTATTCCATGAAGATTTAATGCCGTTCCATAATGCATCAATGAGTTTTTTCCCTGCATCCAATACAAAGCTTATAGCTTTCCCAACCATCGATTTAAGACTATTCCATAATTCACCAAAAAAGGCTGCAACTTTATTCCAGTGTTTTATAAGCAAGTAGGCTCCTGCTCCAATTAAAGCTATACCGCCAACAATCCACATAACAGGACATCCCCATAGCGCAGCATTAAACAACCATTGAGCAACAGAAGCAATTTTTGTTGCAGCAGCTGTTGCAAGTACAATCCCTTTTTGAAGTACAAGTGCGCCAATAAAAGATGAAATATTTCCAACCTTTAAAGCACCCAGGTAAAGCCATACAGCACCTGTAGCAATTTTTTTTGCTACAGCTAAAGATAGGGTTGCAGTTTTGTGCCATAGTAATTTAAGAGTGCTTATCTGAGTAGTATTACCAGCAGCGATTTGTGATAGTGCATACAAACCGGTAATAGCCTTTAGTGTTGTATAAGCACCTATTACAATAGTCAATGCACTACCCAAGGATAAAAAAATACCGATTATTTTTGATAATGTCGGGTACTTGTTACCAATTTCAACAAGGTATTCAAGGCCTCCTTTTAAAGCGTCAATAAATGGTTTTAACGCCCATCCAATACCACTGCCAAGTGTCGATTTGAAATTATCCCAGGTATTTGAAAGGGTAATAAGGCTTGTATTTATATTATCAATATTTGCTTTTGCCATTGCATCAACAAGCTCAGCACCTTTCATAGTTCTTAGCTTTTCAATATTTTCTCTAAGTAAATCAGTCTTATCCCATAAATTAACAAATAGCTTCTGAGCTTCTTCGCTTCCAAAAGCCTTACTTAACTCCAGTTTTTCAGCCTCATCAACTGTCTCACCATATTTAGTTTTCAATTTTTCAATAATATCAACAACAGGCAATAATTTGCCTTCAGCATCAACAAACGAAAGACCTAATTTTTGACCTGCCTCATATGCTTTACTCACAAACGCCCTAAATCCAGTACCAGCTTCTCCTGGCTGCATCACATTTTGAAGCATGCCAAGCACATTAAATTGCTCCGCAATATCATAGCCAGCAGCTGCAGCAGCACCACTTACGCTTTCAATTGCCTGCTGCATTTTACTGCCTTCGGTTTTATATTGCTGGACTGCAAAAGCAAGTGAGTTTGCTATAACTTCACCAAACTTTTCATCACTTAAGTTTTTGTAAAATTTTTTGTTTTGATTATAAATTGTACCAAAAACACTTGCAAGTTCTTTGGTATTACCCTTAGTAGCTGCAGCTGCTTTAGCAACCATTACGGTAAAGGCACCAAGCTGAGAATCATTGATAGTTGCAATACCGCTTTTAATATCATAAGCAGCATCAATAAATTCATTCCGTGTAATATTAAACGTGCTGCTCATTTGCATAGCTTTTTGAGTTACTCTATCAATATTTTCATCACTAACATTGAGTGATTTCAAATATGACTGAAATTGAGATGTCTCTTTATTTGCATCAATTAAGCTTTTGCTAAAAAAAGCCATACCAGTACCTGCAGCAAGCATACCAGTACCAATTTTTAATTGTTTCATCCTGCTTTCAAAAGTTGCTATTCCGCCATCAAGTTCTTTGAATTTGCTTTTTAATTTTTCAGCACTACTGGTAATCTTATCAAACTGTGAGCTTACGTAATCTTTAAGTGTTAAAACAGCTCCTAATTTATAAACCTGATCCATCTATCCCCCAAGTAGCTTAATGAGTAGCTCAGCCAGGTTTTGCAGTTCCCGCTGTTCCAGGTATAATGCATCAACCCGTATTTTGATCTGTTCTTCAAATGGAAGTGCATCATAATCAACAGTTGGGAAGTATTTCCGTACCAGTACAATACTTGCATCTTGCAAAAGCTCCTGGTGACGATCCTCTACAACTTTTTTACTATTGCCTCCTGCGTTACACCGCAGGCTTCAATGAGCTTCGTTGCAATTGGAGTGATAATGCCAGCCCGTTTCTGCAATAACTGGTTAAATACATCAGGTTCAGGGTATAATATGCAGCTCAGGACAAGCTGCCTGTTTTTATCAATGTCATTTTGAGCACTGTTTGCAAGCTTAATGTCTTCAAGCGTTGGGACCCTAAAAATCCCATCAAATTCATCCTGGCTCAGTTGAATCATTATCACTTCAGGATATAACTGTTTCCAGTTTTCAATTTTTGGAAGCAACTCATTGTAAATTTTATCTGTAATACGTGCCATATATCCTCCTTGCAAAATTATAGTGGAATGGTTTTGGGCATTGCCAACAATTCAAAATCAATATCAACAAGAAACTTGGTATCACCCACTTTGCGTTTTTGCCCAATTTTCTTAAGCTTTACCAACGGTAATATTTCTTTCAGTTTCTTCCCATTGCTTTTAACCAATAAACCTACTATTGGAAACGGCGGAAGCTTTAAGGGATCTCCACCAACAGCAGAAGCCGCTAATACAAGCTTTTCGTATTCTTCAAGCAATACACTCATTTTCCCACTCCCTTTCAGTTCTCCTTCGCCATACCCAATAGGTTCCTGACCTTTCCCATAATGCACTTCAACCTTGATCTCATGGTCATAATCCAGACTATCAAGCCCAACGATAGTCCGTCCCATAACAGTGGCTGTATAATCCTTAAAGCTATATGTTTCCTGCATGTGTTTACCTCCTTATTCTTTTCTGTACCCAATATCAATGGTGATGCGTTCCATAATGTTTGTAGGATAAATATGTATCTGCCCCTTAAGTTCACCGCTGGATAAATCCTGATCTGGATCTATTTCAATTTCATGTTTTACAATTTCCTCATCTCCTGGAATGCGCATTGAGCTATTGATGGCTGCATCAATTTCGGCAATCAGACTATCAATACCACTTTCACCACCTTCAGCTACACCATTGACAAATGGCATAATCTTTTGATATGCTATCCTGCAGACTTTATCAATAACTCTCCCCTGGTGAATGGTTTGATAGTCACTGTCTGCAGCTGCCATGCAATGATCCTTCTTGATATAAATACCCGGCCAATTTGCATATTTAACTGCCAGTATGACATTTGCATCATCCAGATCAGTTACATATTCTTCCATTTCATTCCAGAATTCTATTTCAGTAGCTATTTTAGATGCATACTTACGGACATATCCTGGATGCTCATTTACTTTGCATTGACTTAATTTTGCGCATAGCAAAATAGCAGCAGATTTGTATTCTGTATCACTTCCATAGCGTAGTCTCCCCCCAACGATGCCAATTTTTTTGGAAGTAAACAGCTTACATTCATCTATCATGGTTTGTAAATATTCAGTTATTGAGGTTTGCTCGTCTTTTGGAGGATATTCCAGGATAAACCGTACAAAAATACGTTTATCTTCAAATTCTTCTTCTTTTGCCTTTACGGCTTCCCAGAATGACCGTTCAAAACCTCCGACAATATGAATAAATGTATAGGCTGCAGAATCAGGATTATACTGATTTTTTACAGCATCTAACGCATTCAGAAATGAAACAGCACTTGCCTGTGGAGCAATTGTGCTAAAACTATACCGGTCACCTTTAACAAAGCAATCCCCAGTACCACTAAAACTGATACTTATTCCACATGACAATTGAATCGGAGTACCTGATGCAGGTGTCGTGTAAATATCTGAAAAATTAATTCCGCCATCTTCGCTCCATCGATATGTTGCCGTTTCACATGCACCGCCAGTAACTATTTCTATGACAAACTGGCGTGCACCTGTCGGAGTACCGGTGGCTTGCATGGTAGCAGACCCACTTCCCGAATGTGTAATCTGTCCAATACTTCCGGCGATATCGTTATCAGGCCGCAATGCAAAACATTTGATACCCCCTTCGTCAAAGTGATACGTTACACTATCAACCAGTGGACCTTTGCCAAACGTATTCCTGGCAACCTGTTTGCTTCCTATGCTATATAATTTATTCGTATCACCTTTTTCAGCTATACCAATCTTAACATGTAACCCATCAGTACCTGTTAATCCATATCCCAGGCCACCATCTACAACATTTAATGTTACCGGTTGTATCATAGTTTACCTCCTTATTTTGGTCGCATTCCATTAAATTGTTTCAAAGCTCGTGCAAATTCACCAGCTGAAACAAGCCCATTATTTTGTACTTTTACCATTGTTCGTAAAGCTCGTGCAACAGCTGGCTGCAATCCATTTTCCTTCACAAGCTCGTCAAATGTCTTTTTCACCTGACGTATTTCTTTTTTCTCTTCCATTACGTCTTTTACTTCCTTATCACTCATACATTCCTCCTTCATGTAATTGAAATGCAGTTATTCCTGGTACAGTTTGTTTGGCATATATGGCATCAATAATCTGTACCTGACAG
>JARYLT010000061.1 GCA_029907515.1 Spirochaetota bacterium
CAGGTGTACCAGTTTAGACAGCAGTGGCATGAGCCATCATCACAGCAGCCTGTTCATGCCGCACATCAATTGATCGTATGCCATATTGCTGTAGTCCATCCAGCAGTGCCTCAATATGCCCGCCCGATATGCCATAGGCAAACTGTATACCACGTTTAGCTAAATATTTGCCAATTAAGTGTCCACCGTTTATTGACATAATTCCTCCTGTTTATTTTTTGTTTTTTTTCATGGCGATAGTTACTGCGTCATTGAACCATTGAATGAAAAAAGCCATCCCTTCAACATACAGGGTTCCTGTTGCTGCCGCATAAAACGATGCTTCCTGAGTGCCTTCTTTTAATACGGTAAAACCGGTTTTAGCATCGGAAAAGACAAGAGCAGCATCATACTGTTTGAGCGAACGTGTTGAAGAGACAGAACCATTGTTAAAAATGAATGTTCGTCCTTTATTATTTTTTGTTTTGATTGCGATTTTGACACTGACAGTGCCAATAAAGCGTTTGAAGTCTTCATTGCGCTTTGAAGCAATGCGTAATATTAATGCCAGTACTTTTAATAGTAGTGCGAACCTCATAGTATAACCCTTTATATATAAAATATAAACATGACATAAACTGCGGTATTTGTACGATAGCTTGTAGTATTTGTAAATTATTTTTTTCTGATGCATTTAAAAATATGCTTGCGATGGAGATTTTTATAATGTACAATTCACACGTTACTAAAAAGCATATAAAGCTTACAAGAGGTGATTGGCCATGCTTAATGTTTCGGTAAACCAGTTAGCAGATGTAGTAGTCATAGACCTTGAAGGTGAGTTTGATATTGATGTCATACGAGATGTTGAAAAGGCGTGGAATGATGCGTTAGAAAAAAAACCAAGAGTGATTGGGTTCAACTGCAAAGAACTGAAGTTTATTGATTCATCGGCATTGGGCACCCTGGTAAAATTTATGAACAGTGCAACAAATAGAAAGATTAGTTTAGCACTTTTTAATGTTGCTCCATCAGTTATTACTATATTCAAGACTTCACGCCTGGATAAGTTTTTTTCAATTAAGTCAAAAGAAGAGTTTGAAAATAAATTTCTGCCGTTAAAGTGATAATTATATCCAAAAAATAATCTCCAGATAATTAAAGGCTTGCAAAATAACACTACCATTTTAGAAATATATTTGTAATACAGTAACAATACTGTATACTCCTTCCACATTTGGGGATGGGGATATATATTTATACTGCGTATGATATAACCGCTTCAAGCCTGTAGTGGTTGTTGTGCATCTTTTTATTTTAATACTATATACATGGAGGATAGATAATGGCTGATAATGAAGTTGTCATTGTTTCCGCGTGCAGGACGCCTATTGGCAGTTTTGGGCAATCATTAAAAGATGTTAAAGCGTATGAATTAGCTGCACTGGTAATGAAAGAAGCTTTGCGGCGGGCAAATGTTGAAGGAAGTGCTTTGTCGGATGTAATTTTTGGTAACTGTCTTATGGGATCTGATGAGGCAAATGTTGCACGTACTGCAGCAATCAAAGCGGGTATTTCTGTAGAAGTGCCAGCAACCTCAGTACAGCGGCAATGTGCATCAGGAATGACTGCAGTGGTATTTGGATCTCAGCAGCTTATGGTAGGTGATTCTGATATAGTACTTGCTGGTGGTGTTGAGTCAATGTCAAATGCACCGTATGTGTTGTGGAAAGCACGATGGGGTTTGCGGCTTACTCACTCTGAGCTTACTGATGCCATGTGGGAACTGCTTCATTCGGGAAGTGGCCTTTTAGGTGAGCCATATATTATGGGGCAAACTGCAGAAAATTTAGCAGAAAAATATTCTATTTCACGGGAAGAACAGGATCAGGTGGCCTATGAAAGCCATAAAAAAGCTGCTAAAGCCATTGATTCCGGGAGGTTTAATGATGAGATAGTTCCTGTTCCCATACCCCAGAAGAAAGGCGAACCAAAAATGTTTGAGAAAGACGAACATGTTCGCCGTGATGTTACACTGGAAAGCTTGTCAGCCCTTAAGCCTGCATTTAAAAAGAATGGAACGGTTACTGCTGGTAATGCTTCAGGGATAAATGATGGTGCTGCTGCACTGGTGCTTACCACCGCTAAGCGTGCCAGTGAACTTGGATTAAAACCACTGGCAAGGATTGCAGGAAATGCATTTGCAGGTGTTGAACCACACCTTATGGGTTATGGACCTGTTCCTGCGGTTCAGAAATTGCTCAAAAAAACAGGGAAAAAATTGGATGATATAGACCTTATAGAACTCAATGAAGCATTCGCAGCACAGTATCTGGCCTGTGAAAAAGGACTTGGCCTTGACAGAAGCAAAGTTAATGTCAATGGATCGGGGATAGCGCTGGGTCATCCAGTGGGATGTACCGGTGCTCGCATCATCGTATCGCTCATCTATGAGATGAAAAAGCGTAATGCAAAATGGGGTATTGCCACCCTGTGTGTTGGTGGTGGAATGGGTGGTGCAGTCCTTATAGAAAATATGTAATGTATAAGCAGGCGTGATTTTCTCATTGCGCCTGCCTGTTTTATATACAGTAACTATCGCCAAAACTGCCATAAAAAAACTGAAAATATATAAAAGGATGATACATTTTTACTATTGCAATTGCATGTAATTGTAAATATCTATGTAGAGGAAAAATAGTATGGGCATGACAATTTCTGAAAAGATTTTAGCAGCACATGCCGGGAAGGAACGTGTAGAACCAGGTGAATTAATTGAAGCTAAAGTGGATTTGGTACTGGGTAATGATATTACTGCCCCTATTGCAATTAAAGAGTTTGAAGATTTAGGTGTATCAAAAGTTTTTGATAATGAAAAAATAGCGCTTATCCCGGATCATTTTACTCCTAACAAGGATATAAAATCTGCACAGCAGGTTAAAATACTGAGAGAGTTTGCAAAGAAATATAATATTGTTCACTTTTATGATGTGGGCAGGGTTGGTGTTGAACATGCTCTGCTACCAGAATTGGGATTGGTGCGCCCTGGTATGTGTATTATTGGTGCCGATTCGCATACCTGTACCTATGGTGCATTTGGTGCATTTTCAACCGGTGTGGGTTCCACTGATATGGCCGCAGCGATGGCCACTGGCAAAACATGGTTCAAGGTGCCCGAATCAATTAAATTTGTCGTGTATGGCAAACTGCAACCGTATGTATCAGCAAAGGATATCATCTTGCATATTATTGGCAGCATTGGGGTTGACGGTGCATTATATAAGTCAATGGAATTTACCGGCGATACTATTGCTGAATTATCCATGGAAGGTAGGATGACTATGGCTAATATGGCAATTGAGGCCGGTGCAAAAAATGGTATCTTTGCCCCTGATGGTAAGACTGTTGAGTATATTAAAAGCCGCACAGGCCTTCCCTATACACTGTATTACAGCGATGATGATGCACGCTATGTAGAAGTTAAAGAGTATGATGCTTCAAAAATTGAACCAACGGTAGCGTTTCCGCATCTGCCTGAAAATGCTAAACCTGCTCGCGAAGCAGGGATACCAATTGATCAGGTTGTTATTGGCTCCTGTACCAACGGGCGTATTGAGGACCTGCGGGTAGCAGCTAAGATATTAAAAGGCCGCAAGGTGCATAAAGATGTCAGATTGCTCATCATTCCGGCAACACAGGAAGTATATAGAAAAGCTCTGGAAGAAGGTCTTATAGATATATTTATTGAAGCTGAAGCGGCAGTATCTGCTCCCACATGCGGGCCATGTTTGGGGGGGCACATGGGAATTTTAGCCGAAGGTGAACGGTGTGTTGCCACCACAAACCGAAACTTTGTTGGCCGTATGGGGCATCCAAAAAGCGAAGTGTATTTAGCAAGCCCTGCGGTAGCAGCAGCATCTGCAATACTGGGAAGGATTGCCCATCCAGATGAGTTGCGATAACATGAGCTATCGCTAATTGAAACTATTCACGAGGTACAGCATGAAAGCACATGGTAAAGTTTGGAAATTTGGAAATGATATTAATACCGATGAAATTATCCCTGCACGTTATCTGAATACTTCCGACCCTGATGAGCTGGCACAGCACTGTATGGAAGATGCTGACCCTGATTTCATGAAAAAGGCAAGGCCAGGTGATATTATTGTTGCCGGTAAAAATTTTGGATGTGGCTCATCGCGGGAACATGCTCCCATAGCTATAAAAGCAGCAAAAATTTCATGTGTCATTGCACAATCCTTTGCCCGAATATTTTACCGAAATAGCGTGAACATTGGTCTTCCCATCATTGAGTCAGAGGAAGCAGCAAAGGATATTGAACAGGGTGATGAGATTGAAATTGATTTTGATTCAGGTGTTATAAAAAATATTACAAAAAATAAAGAATACAGGGCAAAGCCATTTCCGCCATTTATGCAGGATATTATTGCAAAAGGTGGCCTGATGGCCAAGGTTAAGGCTGAACTGAAAAAATAAGTTATTGCACCTGCTTTATATTTTTGCCTTCAAAGATATCTTTACCCTGTGCCCTGAATGGAATGATATACCACCGGCCTTTTTTGTATTTTGCAAGTTGCAGCAGAGCAGGGTTGGGCAGATCCTGGATAAAGTTTGAACTGAATTCCAGTGAAATAGCTACATCACTTTCTTCATGGCGGTTGTACTGACCATTTAGTTTTAGCCGTATATCAGGTGCATTAAAGATAAATGAATTGATGGTAATAGCAGGACCACTGAGATTAAAATTCCCATAAATCTTTTGAAACTCTAGATTGCTCAGTTTGTATTTTAAATCACTGAGCCATATACTCAGTCCATTCTGTAATCCGGTGTTGGCCAGTTTGCCATTTTCAACCGATACTTCAACCTTGCCGGTTATTCTATCAATAACAGGATCTTTGGGTACGATAGTTACCTGCAATTGTCCTGATATATTACCAAAGAGTCTGTTTTCATATTCCTGAAAGTATGAGCTTATATTCTGCAGGCGTGCATTACTAAATTTTGCAACCAGTGTGATCTGAGGGTTTTCTGGTGAAAGGGTGATGACGCTTCTACCGGTGATATCTCCTCCAAATACCTTAGCTGAAAATGTGGGCAGTGCAATGATATTTTTTGACATGGTATAGTTGCAGTTGATTTTTTCAATAACCAGGTTGTCTTTATATAATTTTTGTATAATACATTTACCTGATAGTTCATACGGTATATGTATTTCTTTTTCTGTTTTTTCAGGTTGTTCAGGTTTTTGGGCCTGCCTGGAAATAATTTTATTGAGGTCTACTTCATCAGCTTCAATATTTACCGTAAATTTTTCAAATGATGAATCTACAGTAGCAACAGATAACACACAGGGTACGGAATATACGGTTGCCTGTATGCCATCTTTTTTAAATTGATTATTCTTTATTAGAAGATTTGTTTCCTGTAATGATAGGATACTACCTTTTTTTCCAATAGAAAGGTTTGATAACGTTACGTCTGCATCAATACTATTGTCTTTATATTCAAAATTGCCCTTAAGTTCGCCAGCAATATCGCTTATATCAATTTTTCCAAGTAATGGAGCTATCTCTTTTGTATTAATTGATGCATCACTTACTTTGATATTCTGAATTTCTCCACTAAAAGCAAACAGCAACTGGTTCAGTACAAACGTTGAATTTTCAATTTTTCCTTTTGCATTTGCTACTGTGACAGTTTTTTTATTAAGATTAACATTGGTGAACGCATTGCTAAGAAAAAGCATTGCATTATTACTGAGTTTGCAACTTCCGGTTACAGTCCCCTGAACAGCACTCTTTGTTATCAAAAGGTTGTCGATAGTTCCTGAAAACACTCTGTAGGGCAGTATATTTGCCAGATTCTTTCCCCAGTTGTAAACCCATAGTAGATCACAATCACGCAGGGTGAAATCGCCCTGAATTTTATAATTACTGGTAATAGTTATGAAACAATCACCGGAAATTTTTCCTCTGTTTTGCGGAAGGTTTATTGAAAGGTTTTTCAATTCCAGAATATCATCGTGCAGTTCCACATGAGTATCAATACTGTATTTCCCTTCTAAGGGTTTAAGATTTTGGGGTGGGTTTTCAAGAATAACGGTTGTATTATTGAGTGATATTAGTTTAATCTGGGTGGTAATGGTGGATTTTTCTTTTGATAATAATTCTTTGAGCAATTTTTCAAGATTTGACGTTGTTATTTTATTTTCTGTATAATACAGTATATGAATTATCGCATCATTGAGTGAAATGTAGTTAATAATAAATTGTTTCTGTAATAGTGGTACAAGCTGAAACCTGATTGCTGCATCCTTTGAGTGCGCAATATACGGCTTTTCTTTGTCAGTGTCGTATATGTACAGATCAGTGATCTGAATACCTCTGATGCTATAATCGATTGCTCCTATAGTAACTGGCCTGTTTAAGGAATCTCCCAGTGTCTGTACAATAATTGACTTCAATGTTTCTTTAGGGAAAAGATAGACAAATGCTGCTGCAAAAGCAGCAAGCAGCATGATTATAAGTATAAGTATTATAGCGCTGTATTTAACTACTTTTGCTGGCTTCACGTTTGCGTTCTAAAGCTGATTTTTTCTTATAAAAGTTTACAGTCTTTTCAAGCTCTTCTAAATTGGTACATATGAGCTTGCCTTCATCCAGTGTTATGTTCTTGTCTTCAAGTAATTCCACCACTAAATGGTCGCCCTTATCCTGTGGAATTCCCACCATATTGAGAAGCTCTTTAACCCCAAAATCAAAGGTGAAGCTTTCTTTGGGGGCTATACGCACTTTTTGCTTTTCTACCTGTATAAGCAATGTATCATACATTCTGCCCAACGGATCACGTATCATCAAATTCTCAAGCTGCCGGTAGGCTGTCCAGATACGCTCACTTAAAAGTTGTATAAGCCTGGTTGCAAGCTGCGGTTGTGTCTGAACCATAGTTTCAAAATTTTGCCGGTTAATTGCCATCAGTGTGGTATCGCCAAATGTTATTGCCGAAGCGCTTCGGGGCCTGTTTTCCAGCAATGCCATTTCGCCAAAAATATCGCCAGGCTTTAACACTGCAAGCAACACCTCTTCATCAACAATTTTGGTAATCTTTACCTTGCCGCCCTGAATGATGTAGAGTTCATCTCCCGGCTCGTTTTCACAGAATATCATCTGGTTATCTTTATACAGCCGGGTAAGGCTGTTTTTCTGAGGATTTTCAGGAACCTTTAGCGGGGCATTGATTGATTTCAAATGAGCTATCGCCTTATCCCGGTTTGTACCGGTTGGACAATGCTGTATATAGCGCTGTAATGCATACGCTGCATGGGGCAGGTTTTTCTTTTTAAGGTAATATTCGCCTATCTTGAAGAGGTGTTCGGGATCCTCTTCAACAGCATTGGCAAACGTCAGTCGTGTAATAGCCTGGTCAAACTCTCGGAGTTTCCGTGAAAAGAAGCGTATAATCTTCATGGCAACCGCAGGGTTTTTCTGGATGAGTATGCCAAACTGGTCACGCTGTACTGAAATAAGTGATACATCCGTCAAAGCAACGGCACTTTCAATATGGGCATGCCCACTCATGCAGGGGATAACCCCAAAGAAATCCCCTGGTCCTAATAAAGGATTGGTTTCTTGAGCAATAGGGTTTTCCTTGACAAGCTTGACTTTACCCTGACGGATAATATAAAAATTATCGGCGTTGCGCTTTCCTTCAACAACTATGAAAGAGTTAGATAAATAATTTACAACTTTAAACTGTTCCTGCACCATAGGTTGCCGTTACCATATCAAATTACTATCTTTGCTTCAAGGATAGTATACTCACAATAAAAGTAAACAAAAAAATAAGTTTTCAGCAATTACTGTATATTAAAAAATCGGTATTATGGATTATAATATCAAGAATTTTTACGATGGAGAATGATATATCAGGCTTTGAGGTTGGTCAGGCTCTGTATTTTTAAGCGTTTGATTTGACCATAAAGATTTGAATCCGATGGCTCATAATATGATGCTTTTTGATACGAAGCAATAGCAGCGCTGGTATTCTGCAATTTTTCATATACCTGACCACGGTGTGAGTAAAATTCCTTTTGGCGTATTCTTACTTTTTCAAGTGAAAGATTGGGTTGCTGTCCTAACTGTGGTACAGGGAGTTCTTTTTTAAAACGTTTCATGGGGGCAAGAATATCGTCACGATTTTCTGTAATACCAGAACTCCTTGTTGTATGTTCCAGTAATACAGGTTTTACTGTTGTATGTTGAACAGGTAGTATCATAATTATACACATCCTTATTTAGAAGATACATATAAACCATGCATAAAGTCAATAAAAAAAAGTGATACTGTGACAGTGAGTAGTATTTACTTAATCTGAGGTAAGGTATTTTTCAAGATATTCATTCAGGTCATTGATATTTTTTCGTATCATGGTTTTGAATTCAGGGGGTATATTCTGTTGCATGACTACCCTGTAATAATTGAGGGCATCTCGCACTTTTCGCTTCTTTATAAGGTCATCGGCTTTCTGAAGCAAGGGGCGGTATTTATAAAACGCATATTCCAGGATATTCTTTTCTCGTGAAAGGCTGAATTCATCAGGAAGCTTCTTAAAGTCATAGGTTACTTTTAATATTGGCAGCTCTTTTTTCTTGCGTCTGTCGTGCTGTAAAAATTTTTCGTAGAATTTCCGGTCTTCTTCCAGTTTGCGCCGTGTTTCTGGGTCATCCGTATCATATTCAACTTCATCGGATTTTTTATAATCACCTAATATTTCAATTTCGTCCTGTTTTTTCCGTTTATCTTCTTCCAGTATTTTCTGGAAAATATCCTCGTCACTGACTTCATCCAGTTCGCTTTTTTTCTCATCTTTTACAATGTCACTGATAAGTTCCCAGTCCTCTTCTTCTTTTTGCCGTTCCGTTTTTTCAACTATTTCAGATGTTTGTTTTAATTCATCCGGTTTGTCCTTATCGCCATATAATTTTTTAAGGATATCTCTGGCAATATCGCCTTTGACCTTGTCCTTATCAACTGGTTTGGGTTTTGGGGCTGTAATTTCGGGCAGTTTTTCCAGAATTTTTAATATGGGTTCAGGGTCAAGTTGAATGGGCAATTTACCCTCATACTTGACAGTAGAAACCGCAGGCTGTTTGCCTGATTCTAAAAGTTTTGAATGAACTTCTTTTAAATTTTCCAGTTCTGCCCGTGTTTTCTCTTTTTCTTCGTATAGCTTGAACATCCTGTCGGTAAGATCATTTAACTGACTTTGCAACTTCTGAATTTCAGATGATTCTTCTTTATCAGAGATACCCTTCAATGAACTGGCTACTTCTTTCTTAAGCTCTTCAAGATGAGATGTTAATTTGCTGATTTCATCCCTGTATTTATTGATACGTTCATCTTCAAGATTTTCTAACTTCTGTTTTTCCTGAATTTTTCGGGTTATTTCGTCTACTATTTTGTCAACATCAAAGTTCTGAGGGGTAAATCCAATCTGAATTTTATCGGGTAATTTTATTGGGCTATCCAGTGAAATTTTTATTTCATTTGGTTTGCTTCTGGTTTCGGCTTCTTTTTGCCGGTGCTGTGCTTCCTGCTTTTGTTTGTATTTTTTAAGGTAATCAATATTAGCTTCTATTTTTGTATTGGTTTCTGCATCAAGGATTCGTTCATTTACACCCTCGTATAACGAAATAGCAGTGGTAAAATCGCCCTTTTTAGCATACACCTCGGCATTCATCAGTATCCGCATGTAAATCCTGAACCGTGAGTAAGGCGGAATTATCTCTTCAGCTGAGTATGGCAATTTAAAATCTTCATCAATGAAGGTTTTTTCCAGGGGGATATCGGTTGCCCTTCGTTTTGGCTTGCTGGCATCAGGGTATTGCTCTTCTATTTCTAAGTCGCTTGCACGGCGGCGGTACATTTTTTCAGGTGGAGCAGGCTGGGTTGTATCAGGCTTTGAGTCATTACCTGTTATTGCCCACAGCAATATGACGATGACTATAATAAGCGATGTGATGAGTAATGGTATCATGCGTTATACTATGGTATCCTCTGATAGTATCAGTAACTATCGCCCATATGTATTAAAATACACAATACATGCATGCAATGCAATATAATTATCAAAAAATAGTATGTGCGATAGTTACCGGTAAAAGCCCTTTAGTATACTATCGTCATGACTGAGCCGAAATCAAAACAATAGCCGACATTTTTTTGCTGAAATACGTTTCCTGAGATGAGAGAGGTGCACCTGGCAATATAATATCATGTGGTGATTGCAATGAGGTGTCGACCACACGTACCCAGTGGGTGCCGTTAAATGGTTCTGGCAATGAAAATGAAAGATCATATTCAGATGCATTGTATATGATATATATGTCATTATCTGGCAATCCGGATGGAATCTTTGCATATGCGCCATTCAGATGCAGGGCAATGGAATGACTGTAGTACCCTAAGTCAGGATTGTGGCAATTGACACCATGCCACACACAATCAGGATTTGTAAACCCATGTTCGATAGTACCTGATAAAAAGCGCTTTTGCCTGAGTACCGGATGCATTTTACGAAATTGAATCAAAAGCTCCACAAACCGCCTGATATCATCAAATTGTTGTAATCTGTCCCAGTTAACCCAGGAAATTTCATTATCCTGGCAGTATGCGTTGTTGTTGCCCTGTTGGGTTCTGCCCATCTCATCGCCGGCAAGTATCATAGGCACACCCTGCGATAAAAGCAGCGTGGTGAAGAAATTCTTTATCTGTTGCCTGCGAATGTTTATAATGTCCGGTGGGGCATCTAACCCTTCAACACCATAATTACAGCTTAAGTTGTTATTTTCGCCATCCTGATTGTTTTCACCATTGGCCAGGTTATGCTTTTCGTTAAAGGAAACTAAATCAAGCATGGTGAATCCATCATGGCAGGTAATGAAGTTAATGCTGTGCAGCGGGCTACGATTTGTCCGCTGGTAAATATCAGGGCTTCCAATAATTCGCTGCATAAAATTGAAAACGGTATCATTGTCACCCCGCCAGAAGCGGCGAACATCATCACGGAATTTTCCATTCCATTCGGCCCATCTTCCAGGAAAATGGCCAATTAAGTATGCCCCGCCTGCATCCCAGGCTTCAGCAATTATCTTGGTATTGCGCAATATGGGATCTTCAGATATTTTTTCTATCAATGGAGGATTTTGTAAGATATTCCCGTTTTGATCACGCCCTAATATTGATGCAAGGTCAAACCTGAAGCCATCAACATGCATGTCCATTACCCAGTAGCGCAGGCAATCAAGGATGAAGTCGCGCACCAGCGGGTGGTTACAGTTAAACGTATTGCCGCATCCTGAAAAGTTCTGGTAAAAACGCTTGTTTTCCTTGAGCATGTAGTAAATGGAATTATCTAAGCCCTTAAAATGTATAGTTGGTCCCAGATGGTCACCCTCGGCAGTGTGATTGAATACAACATCAAGAAACACTTCAATACCCGCTTCATGGAAATCACGGATCATTTCTTTGAATTCATTAATCTGCTGTCCCATTGTGCCACTGGACGAATACGTTGATTTGGGTGCAAAAAAAGCTATAGTGCTGTATCCCCAGTAGTTTTTCAGCCGCTCACCGGTTAATGGGTTTATATTGATATTTTCAAATTCATCAAATTCCTGAATGGGCATAAGTTCTACAGCAGTTATACCTAATTGCTTAAGATATGGGATTTTTTCAGAAAGTCCTTTGTATGTTCCTCTATGGGTAACCTGTGATGAAGGATGGAAAGTGAACCCTTTGACATGGAGTTCATAAATAATAGTATCTTCCATGGCAGTCTGAATGGGGCGATCATACCAGTCAAATTCTGTATCAACAACAATGCATTTTGGTGATTCCTTATAGTTCTTGTCAGTGGAAAAAGAAAGGTCTTCATCCGGGTGCCCTTTTATATATCCACAGGCTTTACTGAAATCCCATATATGATTGCCGCTGATAGCTTTTGCATAGGGGTCTAAAAGGAGCTTGTTTTTATTAAAACGGTGACCTTCCAGTGGATTATAAAGCCCATCAACCTTATATCCGTACAACTGTCCTTCCCGTATTCCTGCAATCCAAATATGCCATATGTCGCCGGTTTTATTGAGCTTTGGGTCAAGTTCAATTTCAATGTACTCTTCGGTTTCTGAAGAAGCAAAAAGCAGTATTGATACAGCAGTGGCGTGTCGGCTGAAAAGTGCAAACCGTGCACCATGTCTGTCCAGATGTACACCTAACGGGAGTGGTGCCCCCGGCAACGTAACAAAATGATGATGTTTTACGGTTTGCATAGTAGTTAGCAATCATTGTCTTTTAGTAATTTTCAATTTATTATTCTAAGTATGATATATATAACCGTCAATTAAATTAATTATTGTAACAAGAGCATTCTGGAAAATATATTTGACTGACTGATAATGAATTACTGTGTGGTTCAACCATCTACTTTTGATTTCTTTACTCTTAAAGATCATTTGCCGGCAATATTTATAGCGGTTCCAATTTTAAAGTATGCTAAAAACATCTTCTTTAACAAAACGTGAAGCGGGTGATTTTGTTTTTTACAGGCCAAAGCAGGGGGATGCTTTACTGCAATTCAGGGACATGATGATAAGACATGGGAAAATAAGTGTAACCTGGAAACCTATCCCTGAGAGATTTTAATTGCGTATAGTACATTTAATAAAAATTATACAGGGTAACTGAAGTCCACTCACAATTAACTCCTTGATACCCCTATACAAATATATATGACATAATCATTTGTATAAAAAAGAAATACATAAATAATTTTTTTAAAAAATGTTGACAAATTGGGTATATTAACATAACATCAGACCATCAGATATTCAGATTTATACTTGGTATAACTGGATTAAAAGTATTTGTACTGTTCATGATTGTTAATGTTTCAGATTGATGATAGAAAAAGTAAATTTTAAATTTTTTAAGGAAGTAAACAGTATATGATTAAAATTGCTGAACTTCTGCCACCTCGTCCTTCTTCGCTATGGAAGATGGTAAAACAGTGTGGTGTTGAGTATGTTGTAGGTGGCATGCAACTGTATTCAGGATGGGAAAGTATGCCCAAAGATTTCTGGCCATGGAGTTATAATTCTTTAGTGCATGTTAAAACTACGTATGAAGATGCTGGATTTAAACTGGAAGTCATTGAGTCAAGGCCTCCAATGGAAAAAATAAAATTGGGATTACCAGGCAGGGATGAAGAAATTGAAAATGTAATAATGCTGATACAGAATATGGGCAAACTTGGTATTCCTGTGTGGTGTTATGAGTGGATGCCTGTATTTGGATGGACAAGAACCTCAACAACCACATCTGTTCGTGGTGGAGCGCTGGCAACATCGTATGATCACTCATTTATGGAAAAAGCGCCACTGACTGAGTATGGCATTATTACTGAAGAAATGTTGTGGAAAAATTTAGACTATTTTTTAAAAGCAGTGGTTCCTGAGGCTGAAAAAGCAGGAGTAAAATTAGCCATGCACCCTGACGATCCTCCCATTTCTCCTATTCGTGGTGTTGCACGGATTATGCGTTCGGTTGAACATTTTCAAAAGCTTTTAGATATGTATCCAAGTGAGGTTAATGGCATTGCACTGTGCCAGGGAAATTTTGCTCTCATGACGGATGATCTTCCAGCAGTCATCAGAACATTTGGTAAGCAGGGGAAAATCTTTTTTGTTCACTTTAGAAATGTGCAGGGAACTCCATATAAATTTACTGAAACATTCCATGATGATGGCATGATTGATATGTATGAATGCATGAAAGCATACTATGAAGTTGGATTTGCTGGAACCATGAGACCTGATCACGTACCCACAATGGAAGGTGACAGTAACGATAACCCGGCGTATTCATCAATTGGCAGACTTTTTGCATTAGGATACATGAAAGGTTTACTTGAAGCAGTGGAAAAAAGTGCAAAGGATAAACGGTGATATGTACATGGATACCATACAACCTGTAAAGCGTAACAAATTAACTGAATCAATAGTAAATGTATTGTTGACCAATATAAAAAATGGCACGCTTCCGCCAGGAACCAAATTACCACCTGAACGAGAATTGATGCATAAATTAGGAGTGGGGCGGTCAACCTTACGTGAGGCTGTACAGTCATTGGCCTTAATGGGGATTCTTGATGTAAAACCAGGCGAAGGAACATTTGTAAGAGCTATCTCCAAAGAAGAAATTATTGGTCCTCATATTTTTGTTCCAATAATAGATGCTGAGAGTATGGCAGATTTTTTTGAAGCACGCCTTTTAATTGAACCCCATATTGCAGCCCTTGCAAGCAAACGAAAGAATGCACAGGATATTGATGCTATTGAAGAAACGCTGGTACAAACAAAACGGAATATTGGCAAAGGGGATGAAGTTGACCGCTGGGCTGGCCAGTTTCACTTGCAGGTTGCCAGAGCTTCAAAAAACATTGTATGTGTTCGTTTTCTTGAAGCTATCCTTTCATTTTTGGTGGGGAGGCGCGAAAATGCTGAACATAACAAAGACTTTTTGCAATGGGAGTACGAATCGCATGAAAAAATTTTTAGGGCAATAAAACAGGGGGATGAATCTAAAGCATATAAAACTATGGAACAACATATACAGGCTGTTTTACAGTGGTACAAAAAATTAGATGTTGTATGATATTTTTATGGAGGTTTGCTGTGTATGGAAACATAGTGTGTGCAGCATTGTTTGTGTTAATTTCTTTTAGTTATGCCTTGGCAACCACGTTTAATGCCACCATATATCCAACGCCGTTAGTATATAACCATAAAGAGTTCTATTGCCAGAGAATAATCATACAGGCTGATCAGGAATTTGAAGGCCAGATCATTGCATCAATTGATGGTGTTGTTACAACAAAGGCTGTTGACAGCAAAGTAAAAGAAACAACTATCGATTGTTACAGAAAAACTATCACTGAACCTTCACGCTTAGTTGTTACTATAAAAAATAATAACGCAATTATAACAAAACAAACGCTAACTATTCCACCGGTAAAGATATGGAAAATCTATTGTGTTCCATTTACCCATGTGGATATAGGGTTTACGCAATCGCAAAAAAATGTGCGTGCACAGAATATTTCAAATGTACAGAAAGAGCTTTTGCTGCTGGAACAAACAAAACACTATCCGCACTATGCACGCTTCAAGCTTTTTACTGAAGTCAGCTGGCCTGTTATTGAATTTCTGAATAGTGCTGAAATACCACAGCAGGAAAAATCTAAACTTATAGCTGCCTTACATAAAAAAGATTTTGAAGTGGGAGCATTTGTTATATCGCATCAGAATAGATTCATGAGCCCGTATGCGCTGCTTGCATCATTGCACCATACTCTGCGCATTGCACAAAAGTATTCAATAAATGTAAAAACCGCATGTATTCATGATGTCATGGACTTTTCAAAGATTACCAAGGTCTTGTATGCAAATAATATCCCCTATTGTTTGATTGGACCTAATGATTCACGGTATAGTGTGCCGCCCCTTTTTTATCTTGCTTCACCTGATACAAGTGCAAGGGTTCTGGTGTGGCATACTGTTGGGTTAAATGGCTATGGTGAAAATTTTGATTTGAATATGCGCCTGTCCCTCCCTTTTAAAGATGAAGAATTTGTAAGCATGCAAAACAGTATTGCATATCATTTAGCTCAGCTTGAAAAAGGCTACCCCACAGAAGAAATACAGCGTTACTATGATTATGATCATAAACACTGGGATTATCCCTATGATGCATACCTTTTGCCATATTATCCTGCACAGGGTGGTGATAATCAGCCACAAAATATAGCCCCTTCAGAAATAGCTAAAACATGGAACAACAAGTTTATTAATCCAAAGATTGTCATTGCAACACCTCACGAGTTCTTTGATTACATTTCACAAAAGTATGCAAACAATATCCCAGTACTCAAAGGGGAAATGCCACCATTCTGGGGTGAGCAGATCTATCTGGATTTTATACAGGTAGACCCAGAGCGCCTGATTATTAATAATTGGTTTGATAGAGCACTATATGCGCGTGGGAAAGACCTTGTTGATGCTTTGCTGCAAAACAGTACGGTTGATGTAAATAGCTATAACCTGCAGAGTCTTGAAGGGTATATGGCAATTATACTCAATAATGATCACAATCCACGTCCGGTGCCTTTTGGAAAAACCCATTATACAAAACAGGATGTTAAAGACTGGATGAATACACGCAATGAATGGGTATATGCCCCCCTGCACAGTATCAAAGATTTCAAGCTTTTGCAGGAGAATAAAGAAAACAAACAGTGGAGACAGATTCACTACGATGCAAACAAACCAATAATTATAGAAAATCAATTTTACAGGATATCATTTGATGCAGATAAAGGATGTATCAAAAGCATACTTGATAAACAATCACAGAAGGAGTGGGTTAGCAAAAATCATACGTACGGATTCAACCAGTATGTTATTGGAATTCGTGGGGAAAATGCTGCCAGGCGCAATTACTTTGAAACAATTGCTGGTTTTAAAAAGGTTACTACCACTCTGTATAACAATGGTAATGATTATCGCATAGTTGTAAAAGGGTCAGAGCATTCGTATTACAGGGGCATGGACATACTTTCTGAATTTTTTAACAATGCCTTTGGCATACATGTGCCACCTGTCATATTGAAGATAGCATACTTTTTCTATCAACTTTTTACACCGTCACTGTCGATTACGCAGGAAATTATCATCCCTGCAGGCGAAAAGCGTATTAATTTTATCCAGCATGTTAAAGGTAAAGCTCCTCAGATCGCTGAACACTACTTTGCTTATCCTGTAAACTCACGGGAAATGCTATATGATTCTGCATATACAGTATTGCGCTGGGGATCAATGGATACTGGCGGCAATCTTATACCTGCTGCAAAGAACATAGCGCCATTTAAAAGTATAAATGATACATTGTATCCTTTTCATTGGATGCATGGTTTGCCTTCATCGGTATATTTTGACTCGTTTGTTTTACATAAAGAAGGATCTCAGTATGCAGTATTTGTGTCACAGGACAGCAAAGCGATAGTTCCTGTCAAACAGAATGATATGGCAGGCTTTTACCACTGCTGTATTGGATGGACATTATGGGGGAAATTGGGGTTGGGTAGAGATTTGCCAGATACTATCGCCTATAAAAGTACATTCACAAGTTTTACTGCACAAACACACAATGAAGCGATAGCAACTGCGTACAGGTTTAGTTTTGATGAATCAGGTTTTATTCAATCACCATGTATACAAACAAACAATACACATGTAGCTATAATCTACAATCAACCCATTGCACAAAACAAGATAGTCATTGGTATGTATGAGCTATTGGGCAAGAAGCAACAGGCTGTATGTATCATTAATACAAAGAGAGCAATACAAAAAGCGTATTATTCAGATGTTACTGGCAAACATATCAAACCTGTTGCAGTAAAAAACTATAGTATAGAAATAACTCTGAATCCTCATGAGTTATCGTTTATAACATTAGAATTACTATAATGGAGGTAATGTATGGCACCAGTATATTCATATGAAGAAACCGTTGAGTTATGCAAAAGGTTGGAAAAGACGTACACGCCAGCGGTTTGTGACACACTTGATGAAATGGGGTTTATGCATCAGGCAATGTGCTCAGGGTTTACGCCCATAATGCCAAAAGCAGCTATTGCAGGGCCTGCGTTTACCATGGAGGAAGCAAAAACGCGCAAAAGCACACGGCTAAAAGAATATGATCCAGAATTTGTTGCAAAAGTGCTGGAGGACTTATTTGGAAGCATGCAAAAGGGACAGGTTGTGGCGGTTAATGCAAATGAATTTTATGGTGCAGGTGCATGGGGTGAGCTAATGTCAACAACCTGTAAATACTTTGGTGGCGTAAAGGGTGCCGTGGTGGATGGTCCAATCCGTGATATTAATCGCATTCTGGAAATTGAGTTTCCTGTCTGGGCACGAGGCAACATCCCTACTGACTCTATTGGCAGGGTTGATCTGGTTGGTATGGGTGCACCAATATGGTGTGGTGGTGTGCGGGTAAATCCAGGTGATATTATTTTTGCTGACTGTGATGGCGTTGTGGTCATCCCTGTAAAGGATGTAGATTTAAAAGAGGTGGTTGAGAAAGCTGAAGAGGTTGTTCAGGCAGAACGCCGTTCACGACAGGAAATACGGCAGGGCATGTCACTGGTTGATGTGTACCATAAGTATGGGAAGCTGTGAAGAGGGTTATTGACATGAAAACAGTAGTTGTTACGGGGTGTTCAGGATATGTTGGGCAACATGTTGTACAAAGGCTTGTTGATGAAAACTATGCAGTTACTGGCATTGATATAAAGGATTTTCCTGGCAAGGGCTTACCCAATGTTACATTTTTCAAGGGTGATATTGTTGATAGAGATTTTGTGGTACAATCATGCAGTGGTGCGGATGGGGTGGTACATTGTGCTGCAGCGCTTGCTCAATTTGTTAAAGATACTGATAGAATGTATGCAATAAATGTCACCGGTACCAGAAATGTCATTGAAGCATGTCAAAAACACACTATACAACAACTGGTGTTTGTATCTTCTGTAGAGGTGTATGGTATTGATGTGCCAGTACCCTGTCCTGAGGATGTACCACTGCGTCCTGTATGTCCCTACGGTGAACATAAGGTTATAGGGGAGCAAATGTGTACTGGCCTGGCTGAGAAAGGGCATGGTGTTGCCATTTTAAGGCCACCAACAATTAATGGTCCGGGACAAAATGAACCCTTCCTTGTTGAGCAGATGAAGGCAGTAAAAGAAGGTAAAGCTGTTATTCTTCCTGGTGGAGGGAAAACACGATTGCAGATGGTAGATGTACGGGATGTTGCACAGGCCATTGTGCTATCGCTACATAAAATAACAAAAGGGCTGCTTGTTGCAAATATTTCAAGCGATAATGTTCCAACCATTCGCCAGATGGTAAAAGCATTATTTGAGCATGCAGGAAAAAAGGAAAAAATCCTTTCGGTTCCCGCACCAGTTGCACGGGGTATTGTTAACATTCTTTCATTTTTTGGTGTGTCGCCACTTGAACCACAGCACCTTGAGATAGCATTGCGCGACTATGTGTTTGATAATAGCAGAGCAAAAAAAACATTAGGCTGGTATCCAACCAAAGATGATATAGAAAGTGCGATTGATGCATACGAATGGTTTATAAATAATTGAGGGAGATAATAAAATAATTAACGCTTGTTCTGAGGAGGTTTGCCTATGAGCGTTGCAGTAACATTAATTGGGCAAAGTACAGTATGTATAGATATTGATGGATTAGTCTTCATGACCGATCCCTGGTGGGGATCATTTGAATTCTTGCGGGCTGTTCCGCTACCGGTGGATCCTGAAAAAATTGAACCCATTCATTATATGCTTGTTTCACATAATCATATTGATCACTGGTGTGATAGAGCAATCAGGCTGGCACAGGCAAGAGATTGTGAGGTTATTGGATCAATCAGTGCTGTTAAACGGGCACACAAGAAAGGAGTAAAAAAAATTAATGCTCTGACCCCAGGAAATAGTGTTAATTGTAATGGTGTCATGATAACAGCAGTGCCTGCGTTTCATCCTTTTGCAAAGGATGCCATAGGATTTATTATACAACAGGGTTCAGTTACCATATATTTTTCGGGTGATACGCGGTACCATGAGCTTTTACAAAAGGCTCTGACCCCTTACTCAGTAACTATCGCCATGATACAGGTTGCCTGCTCCACCTATCCTGTTGTAGGCAAAGATGGCATGGATATGGAAGCTGCTACTCGTTTTGTTGATGAGGTTAAGCCGCAGATTGTTATACCCATTCACTATCAGGTTAAGGGGAAATATCTAACAAAACAGGATTTAGAAAACTGGAGTATACGGGCAAAAAAAATTATACTTCTAAATGGTGTTAAAACATTGATACCACTTTAAATATACTAAAAAACAAAGGGGGGAAGTATGATACCACAGCCACCAAAAGGGTTTAACCTGTTGAAAGTCCCTGGGCCTGGTCTGGTATGGTCGGCAAGTGCCATTGGGGTGTCAGAGCTTGTGTTTGCCACCCGTTCTGGTGCACTGTTTGGATATTTACTGCTGTGGGCACCAATTGTTTCTCTTTTAATGAAATATGCAATCTTTGAGCTTGTTGGACGTTACACCATCGCAACCGGTGAAAATGTCTTAATTGCTTTTGCACAGGTTGAGATAGATTGCAAACTATTCAAACTGAAAACGGGGTGGGTTATTACTCTTTTCTGGATAGTATTTATTGCAAGTGTTTCGGGGATGGCAGGAATAGCATTATCAGTTGGAAGCTGCATATATGGACTGGTGCCAGCAATTTCCATGGAAATGGCAACGGTGTGTTCGATAGTAACTGTTGGAATAATACTCTATGGAGGAAGCTACATAACTTTAGAAAAAATATCCCGGGCGCTTGTTTTTATTATGATAGTGTTTCTGGTGTATGCATTGATAGAAACGGCACCAGATCCTGTAGCGATGGCAGATGGGCTTATACCACGGGCTCCATTCCATACATTGCGTGAACTGGTTCCACTTTTAGGGTGGACAGGTGCTGGTGCTATTGGAGTTGTGTGGTATTCGTTGTGGATCGAGGGTAGTAAAAGAGGAAAGGCTGATAGATCAATAGAAACCGATGAAGATAAAATCAGGATTAAAAAATGGATAAAAATTAATCAGATAGATTTATCCGTAAATACTGTCATTACTGCGCTTTTAACCGTATTATTTCTGGTTGCAGGAGCGGTCATATTATATCCAAAAGGAATAGTTCCTAAAGGAGAGCAATTGGGCTTGCAGATATCACACATTGCAGGGGAGAGCTTTGGCAAAATAGGTGAAATAATTTTCCTTGTTGGGATATTTGGAACACTGTTCAGCACGTTGCTTGCAAATATCGATGGATTATGCCGCGTAGCTTCCAATTCAGTGTGGTACCAGCGCAAGAAGGATGACGATGTGAAGTTACGTTATTATCGATTGTTTGTCTTTATTTACGTTGTGTTTACAGCACTGTTTGCGGTGGTTTTTCCTGCGCCTGTTATCTTATTGCAGGTTTCTGCAATTATAGATACAGTTTTTCTTCCACTTGTTATTGGTTTAGGCATATATATTTGCCATAAGGATTTGCCGTATATATACAGGCCTGGGAAAACATTAACCATAACTGCAATAGCATCAGCACTTTTTTTTACATTTTTTATTGGACTATTTATCTGGGCTGTGATAATGAAAGTTAATTTTTCAATGTAAACAATGGATAATAACATTTTATTCGATAGCTCAAAATATTTTACCGGCTGGGGTGAGGTGCTTTTACGATTATCACCACCTGATACTCAGCAATTATTGCATACAGATATGTTTCATTCATATTTTGGTGGTGCTGAAGCTAACTGCGCAGTGTTACTATCGCAATTGGGAATAAAGACACAATTATTGACGGTGTTGCCTGAGAATGAATTAGGAAAAGCAGCAGTACGCTATTTCAGAAGTTTTGGCGTCAATACGGATAATGTAATGTATAAAAACAATTCACGATTGGGCCTGTATTTTTATGAAAAAGGTGTTGGTTTACGGCCACCGCGATTAATATATGATAGAGTGCACAGTGCTTTCG